>DATGQB010000250.1:0-19321 GCA_035304405.1 Edaphocola sp. | reverse complement strand
ATTTAAAAGAAAATTATTATGGCAAATAATCCACAAAATAGTGAAAAAAGCATAATAAATTATGGTTTTTGAGCTATTGAAGTGGATTAGAAGCAAGAATAATTTTATATAAAGAGTCTAATGCGTAATCTGGGATAATACTTACAATACTTGGGTGCAGTTTTCTAATTCCTCAAGACTGTGCACTCAAGTGGGCAAACTGTTATGCCTAGCTCTCAGCTCATGTCAGGTGGTTATGTTCTTGTGGCTGAGGGTAAAAGTAGTAGTGTCGCATGCATTATGCGGCAAAGGTTGGCAAAAACACAGCTTAATATTGAGTAATTAAGTAGTATACGCTTTGCAAGGCTAAATGCTGTTTGCTGTTAATCCTTTGTGTAAGTAAGCTTCTAGTCTAGGCGAAAGATATGATTCGAAAAATCATATCCTTTTTTGAGAAAATCTATCAACTGAAGAAAATGAGCTTCATTTTCAAAATCCACATCTTCCATTTCAATCAGTAATGTTTTCTTGTATTTGCGTAGAAAAGGCTGATAAGCATTTTGTATCTTCTCAAGATATTCCATGGTAATATCTTGCTCATAGCTACGCCCCCGCCTCAGGATGTTTTGTTTGAGCTTGCTTATCGGGGCATGGAGATAGATGTACAAATCTGGAGCCGGTAGGCCGGTTTTGATGTGTTCGGAGATAGTCTGAAACAATTTTAATTCTTCGTCTTTTAGTGTTACACCGGCAAAAATCTGTGATTTTTCAAAGCTGTAATCTGCTACCACCGGAGTTTTGCCAAAGTTTACGTTCTTCAACTGATTCAGCCTATCCATAAAAAAATAAAGTTCCAGGGGCAGTGCAAACTGCTCCGGATTTTCATAAAAGGGTGTCAGATAAGGATTGTCGGTAAAAGTTTCCAGTATAAGTTGGCCTTCAAAATGTTGTGCGAGTTTAGTAGCCAAAGTGGTTTTCCCAGCACCAATATTCCCTTCAACAACTATATACTTGTAATCCATGGTTATGTTCAGATTTGGGGTCACAAAAGTACTACAGTCTTCATGTGGTAAAAAATTAAGTTGTACACATTTCATATTTCAATACGTGGAATGTTTTTATCGGTAGTTTTTCTATTAAATGCATTTACTTTTGCAGCAGATACTATGGCAAGGTTGTTTGTTTACATCTATGACTATTTCGCTGCCCATAGGAAACTCTATTGGCTGGTACTGATACTCTCCTTTCTGTTGGTGTCAATCGGTGCCATGCGTATAAAGTTCCAGACGGATATCAATCAGATGATACCGCACGATGCCAATATTGAGGCTATGAATAATATCCTCAATCATACAAAGGCTGGTGAGCAGGTGATTTTTACTATGCATTTTCAGGATTCGGGGCTCACAAATCCGGAAAAGCTGGTGGAGCTGCAGCAGCAATTTGTAGCACAGTTGGACCAAGTGCCTGCCGGACTGATTAGACAGATACAAAGCGTTCAGTCCGAGGACGCAGAGCAGCTGCTGCCTGAAATGACGCTCAATTATCTTCCGGTATTTTTGGAAGCAGAAGACTATCGACGCTTGGATAGTATATGTGCGGCCGAGGATTTGACTTCCCATTTTGAACAGCTGCGGAAGATATTGCTATCGCCGGCGGGTGTCGTGGCCAAGCAATATGCGGCTTCAGATCCATTGAACATGGTGGCTATAGCCATGTCCAAATTTCAGCAACTGCATTTCGACCCCAATTACGAACTCTATAGTGGCTATATTTTTGATAAGCATCTTCAAAAGCTAAGCTTTTTTGTGCAACCCGCCTTTCCTGCTGGGGCTACAGATAAGGGGAAACGTTTCGTAAAGGCTGTTGATGAAAAAATAGAACAGTTTTTAAAAGAACATCCCGAACTTACGATAAGATACTTTGGTGGCTTGGCTGTCGCAGCAGCCAATGCCGATCAGATGCAGACTGATACTATTGTCACACTTTCTTTGACTATCGTATTGCTGCTCTTGCTCACTTATTATGTGTTCAGACGTAAAAGAATTTCTTTAATTTTGATTGTGCCGGTGCTCTTTGGTGCGCTCTTCGGTATGAGTATTACTGCTTTGCTGAAAGATGAAGTGGCCATCATTGCTATCGGAGCGGGGGCTATAATATTAGGTATCGCAGTGGACTTTGCGGTGCATTTTATGAGTCATACCCGGCATTCTGAATCAGTTAGGGAAACGGTAAAGAACCTAAGCAACCCACTGACACTGGGTGCCATTACTACCATAGGGGCCTTCTTTGCACTGCGTTATGCCAATGCTCCCTTGTTACAAGATTTAGGCACCTTTGCTTCATTTGCTTTGCTCGGCGCTTCTTTGTTTACATTGGTAATGTTGCCACACTTCACTCCTCAGTCGCGGCAGCAGGCTGTAGAAACCCTTATAGACAAGCTCGCTGAGCAAAAGCCAGAGGGGAATAAATGGCTGCTGGCTCTGGTGCTCATTGCTACTCCCATCTTATGGTATTTTTCGGGCAGTGTAGGATTTCAGAGCGATTTGATGCAGCTCAATTATATGACACCCCAGCTCAAGGCTGCTCAGGACGCTTTAAACAAAGACAATACATATGCACTATCCGCACTTTATATGCTGAGTGAGGGTAATTCTGAAGAGGATGCCATGCAAAGCATGGAGTCCAGAAAAGCTACTATCGATAGTCTGGTGAAGATCGGCTGGGTGCATACGGTACTACGCCCAACCGATGTGCTACCCTCTATGCAGGAGCAAGAGTTGCGTATTCAGCGCTGGCAGGCATTTTGGAATGACGAGCGGATAAATGCTTTGATGAGCCGTATTCAAGAAGACGCAGGCGCTGCGGGTTTTGCAGCCGAAGCCTTTGCTGACTTTGAATCACTCTTACGTAAGCCATATACTGTGCTGGATAGTAACGCCGTTGATTTTATAAAAGGGATGCTGCCGGGTGGCTTTGCACAAAAGGGTGAAAAGCACTATAGCGTGGCTACGCTGAAGATAAACCCAGGTTATAGAAATCGGGTGCTGGAAGTTATAGAGCAGGTGCCAGACCTGGCAGTTACCGACCGGCAATATGTCTCGGAGCGTTTGCTTGAATTGCTAAAGACTGATTTTAATCGTTTGCTCTTTATCTCAGGTGGCTTGGTTTTTTTAGCCTTGCTGATAGCCTATGGAAGAATAGAGTTGGCGCTAATGTCTTTCCTGCCCATGGCAGTGTCCTGGATATGGATTACCGGACTCATGGGGCTGCTGGGTTTAGAATTTAATGTGGTGAATATTGTGATTGCCACTTTATTGTTCGGTCTGGGCGACGATTACAGTATCTTTATGATGGACAGTCTTATGGAAAGGTACCGCACCGGACAGAGTCAGATTAAGTCTGCCCGCTCAGCGGTATATCTATCAGTATTGACCACTATAATAGGTCTGGGTACTTTGGTGTTTGCCAAGCACCCGGCATTGCAGTCTATTGCGTTTATTGCCATATTGGGATTAATCTGTGTAGTGTTTATAGCCCAGGTGCTACAGCCTTTCCTTTTTAATGCACTGATACAACATCGAGCCGATAAGGGTTTTATGCCGTTTACGCTATTATCCTTGTTGCGCTCTGTATTTGCTTTTCTATATTTTACTATATGTAGTTTCTTTATGGTGCTGGCCGGTCTCTTATTGGTGAAGTTGAGGATAATAGGAAAGGAGCGAGGTAAGTACGTGTTTCATTGGTTGTTGAGTAAATGTACTGGCAGTGTGATTTATGTGAATCATAGTTTTAAGCAAAAAATCCATAAACATCCGGCAGTGAATTTTGAAACCCCGGCTGTGTATATAGCTAATCACTCTTCGTTTTTGGATATGCTATTTGTAACTATGATGCATCCCAAGGTGGTGTTGCTTACCAATAAATGGGTGTACCAGTCCCCGGTTTTTGGTGCCGTGGTTAAGATGGCTGACTACTACCCGGTAGCGAATGGAGCAGAGGAGAGTATTAAGCCCTTAAGGAATCTTGTGGAAAATGGCTATAGCATAGTGGTCTTCCCTGAAGGTACGCGCTCCAAAACGGATAAAATAGGTAGGTTTCATAAAGGTGCTTTCTACATAGCAGAACAGCTCAGGCTGGATATAGTGCCTATTCTACTTCATGGGGTACACTATAAAATGCAAAAGGGCGATTTCTTGCTAAAGCGGGGCCCTATGTACTGCGAGATACTGGCGCCTATTTCCTATGCAGACCCTAGCTGGGGCGAAACAGTTAGAGAACGTACGAAAAGTATATCTCGTTTCTTTAAAGAAAATTACCAGCAAATTAAGCAAGAGAAAGAACATCCTGGTTATTTCAGACAGCAATTAATTGCCGGTAATAAATATAAAGGTCCAGTGTTGGAGTGGTATTGCAGTATCAAAACCAAACTGGAAAACAACTACGAAGTGTTGCATCAGCTACTTCCGCGAGAAGGATTGTTTTACGATTTGGGTTGTGGCTATGGCTTTGCTGCCTATATGCTGCACTGGGCAAGTGAGGGAAGACATTTTGTAGGGGTAGACTATGATGAGGATAAAATCATAACCGCAGCCGGTCATTATAAGAAGACGGATAAGATTAGGTTCACAGCTGCAGATATCACAAGTTTTTCACTTGAGCCCTGCACCGGTATCCTTATTAGTGATGTACTGCATTACTTGCCTCAGGGAGAGCAATTTAAATTACTAGACCGCTGTTGGGCTGCACTGCAGCCTGGTGGCGTACTTATCGTGCGAGATGGCATTAAAGAGCTAGCCACCCGGCATAAGGGTACCGAGCGTTCCGAATGGTGGAGCACCAAAATATTACAGTTTAATAAAACTCAGAATAAACTAAATTTTATCTATCTGAGAGATATCAAAGCTTGGGCAGCAACAAAAGGAATGAGCTTCGAAGCGATAGACAATACCACCCAGACCAGCAATGTATTGATGGTTATGCATAAAAAGCAAGTGGCTGGGGAATAATGATTTTAGGCTTTGGCAAGCTTTGGGAAAATAGCTACTTTTGATAGTGAAATGTGAATAAGCTTCGTTTGTCTTCGCGCTAAATGAATATAGATATCATTCTTTTCAAACCTGTAAAAATACATAAATGAACAAATTAAGTGCCCTGGCGGAATCAATGGTTGGTTCTGAAATCGTAAAGCTGGGCAATGAGATTAATGAAAGAATAGCCAAAGGTGCTAAGATTTTCAATTACACTATTGGTGATTTCAATCCTTCAGTTTTTCCGATTGACGAGGTCCTGAAACAGGAAATTATCAAAGCCTATCAAAATGGGCATACCAATTATCCACCGGCGGATGGCATCTTGCCTTTACGCGAGGCGGTGTCCAAATTTGTAGCGAAATATCAGCATGTACAATATAATCCTAATGAAATACAAATTTCTTGTGGTGGAAGACCTTTTATCTATACCATTTTCCGTACGATAGTAGATCCGGGTGATAAGGTGATATATGCAGTTCCTTCCTGGAATAACAATCACTACACAAAAATGTGTGGAGGCCTGGCTTGTGAGATTGAGGTGAGTGCTGAGCATAATTTCATGCCCACTGCAGCAGATATTGCGCCACATGTGAAGGATGCGGTGCTACTCTGCCTTTGTACGCCGCAGAATCCTACAGGAACTACTCTTTCTAAGGAAGCGCTTACAGAAATCTGCGATTTGATACTGGAAGAAAATAAACGCCGTGGAGCGAATGAGAAAAAGCTATATCTGCTTTTTGATCAGATGTACAGCACGCTGACCTTTGGAGATACTGTGCATTATCATCCTGTACAACTGCGTGAGGAGATGAGAGCTTATACTATCTCCTTAGACGGTATGTCCAAAGCATTTGCCGGTACCGGAATTCGGGTAGGCTGGGGGCTAGGTCCTGAATTTATTATGGCCAAACTTAAGGCATTGATGAGCCATACAGGAAGCTGGGCGCCAATGGCAGAGCAGGTAGCAACAGCTGCATTCTTAAATAACGAAGAGGCGGTGGAAAAAGCGCTCACCGCACATAAGAAAAGAATTGAGGAACGCTTGTGGCTGATTCATAATCGTATAGAAGGATTAAAGGCTAAGGGATATCCGATTGATGCCATTGCTCCTCAGGCAGCAATCTATATGACGATTAAGTTTGACTTAAAGGGTAAGCAATACAAGGGCCAAGTCTTAAACAACCAAGATGCTGTTACTCGCTTTTTACTTGATGAGGTAGGGGTAGCTTTAGTGCCTTTTTATTGTTTTGGTGCAGATAAGGAGTCGCCATGGTATCGCATCAGTGTTGGTACTGCACGTGTGGAGGATTTAAATGCCATGTTTGATAAGTTGGATGAGGTATTTGCAGCCACGGTGTAGTCATTAAACCCGCTACACCCAGCATATATTTGCGTTTGGATTTTTCTTGATACAGGAATCGAGAGCAATTCAAACGCATTTTTTATGCTCCATGCCGCAGTTAGGGATATTATTAGATAGCTTACTTACTGCGTGTCGCAGAGGGAGGTGTGGCTCGGGATGCGCCTCTTTCCAGATTATTTTCTTAGGCCGGAAAGTTTTGATAACCAAAAATGCCCTTGGCGAAATCGGCAATGTAGTAATTGACTTCATCAGCCTGCTCCCATTGCAGGAAATGCCCGCAACGTGGAATGAGGGTGTAACTAGCATTTTGAAATTGAGGCACAGCTTCTTCTAGTAGCTGTTTTATATTGATACGGTGGATAATCTTGTTGGGTATTAAAAGGTCTTTCTCTCCAAAGATGATATGCACCGGTACAGTAATCTCCGCAAGGCGGTCATATACAGGCTCTTCCAGCATACCCATGATGCAGGACTCTATCATGTAGCGATAATGTGCTTTGGTTTGCATATGCATGAGCTCAAGGAGGTCGTTGAGGAACTTTGTCGCATTAGGTGGCATCAGGTAGAAGCTATTGAATGTAGCCTTGCGCAGGCTGTTTTCCTCACTGCTTACCATGTCTACCAGATACATCGTGCTCTCATATAATTTGCGTTCCAGGGGGCTGAATTGTTCCAAACCCGCCGGAGCCAGTAGGAGCAAGCCCTTTACCTGAGGCATTTGTCTCAGCGCGAGCGTCAGCGCTATTTGTCCGCCCATGGAATGACCACAAAGTACTATCTCCTTCAGTTTCATTTGGACAATAAAATCAGCAATGGCCTCGGCAAAAAAATGCATACCATATTGATAGCTCATACTTTTAGAGGAGAGGCCATTGCCCGGCAAGTCAATGGCTACGACATAGAAATTTTTGCTTAACTCAGGGATATTGTGGCTCCAGGCTATAAGTGCATGACCTAGACCATGAATCATTAATAGGCAAGGTTTGTCTGCCCGGCCCTTTGCCACATAAGCTATTTCTACAGTGTCATGCAATACTTTTTGTCGGCACACTTCAAATGGATAGCTATCGGCTGAATGCATGATGTTATTGTTTTTGTGTTTTATAAATGGAATCGTTTTAGAGTAAATAGCTAGCAAATATGGCAAAATAAGCGCGAAATATGCAGAAAAGTTTTTGGTCTGATGAGGATCAGCAAGAGAAATGTAGGGCGATATGCTCTTGTATAGGACCGAGCTTCATAATATAAAAGGCTTACCCTTATCGAGTAAGCCTTTTAATGATAAATAGAAAATGAGAATTTAGTTCTCTACCTCTTGATAAGTGTAAATAGTACTTACAACTACATCAGGAGTGGTTTCGTTATAGGTATATTGCTCAATAGAGAATTTATTGATAGAGCCACCTAGCCATGTGAATTTTCCATGACGCCAATAAGGTCCTTCCGGATTGGCACCTTTAGGATAAATTTTGATTACTTCTTCATTCTCAAAAAAGTAGTCAAATTCAGTTATTTGCGGGTCTGAAGGAGTACAGAGTCTGAAGTGCTCATCCAGAATAGCGGTGCTCTTGGATGTGAAAATAAGTCTGTTATCCACCACGCAAGGGTCCAGTGAGCTGTAAAGTGGCCACCAAGTATTGGAAGGCTCATTGATGTTAGGATTTTGGGTCATATCCACCAACTGCCATCTCCTGTTCATGAGCGCCTTTTCGTAAGAAATATCAATTTTTTCTTCTTCCGGCTCACAAGCTGTGAAAAAAACGGATGATAAAGCTATAGCGGCAAATAGAATTTTTTTCATTTTTCTAAACAGTATTTTTTCTCTGGATAAAGCTAAATATTTGCAAACACCTTGTAAATGTAGTAAGATTATTCTAAAATTTCCAATTTTTTAAGCATTATTCTCGCATTTCTAGAGAATCCTCCGGCTTGGGTGAAAATTGGCGTATACGAATATCGATATTCTCACCCGCCAGTATGGTATTAGGGTAACCTTGCTCGTTTTTCTCTAGAGGCATTTGGAAGTAAACTACCGCAGTGGAAGAATCTGTAATTCTTCCATCCCACACGTCGGTATAAAACAAATTGAGTGAGTCTAGTATGAATTTTGCGTCGGTAAATGTAAGGTTTATGAGATTGGGTACCGGTATACTGGTTTTGCTATAACCGTCCCCAATTACTAAATCGATAGTGGTGCCTTGTGGCAATTTTTGTCCCGGCGGCACAGGCTGGCCGTTCCATAATTGTGCCAGTACGGCACCTTTGGCCATATCTGGTTTGTAAATAGTATCACCTACCTCCAGTTTATTGTTGCGTAGTAGTATCACAGCACTACGCAGCGAAAGGTTCAGTAGATTAGGCATTTCAATCTCTGGTGGATTCTGCTTGTTGATAGTAAGAAAAATAGAACGACCTCTCTTTACTGTAGCGCCAAACTCTGGTTGCACATCTAATATGGTCAATGGGGCTGCCAAAGTATCATATGTAGAGTCGACCACTACCTCAAAACCCATCTTTTTCAGCTCGGCTACTGCTTCTACTGCCGACTTCCCTTTTATATCTGGTACGGTTAGCTCATCGCCATGCCTGGTAATCTGGCTCAGGGAGGCAAAGAATGCAAAATAGAGCAAAAAGCACAGACCTATTATTAATAGTAAATTAAACCAAAAACTACTCAGTAACTTTTTCATGCAATTAGAAATCGAATTATGAAATGGACCGGATACTATTTTTTATGACGTAAACACTCCTCCAGCATCTGGTTATAAAAATAATCAAGGCTGATGCCCGCAGCAGCCAGTTGTTGTGGTATAAGGCTGCGCTCACTTTGTCCCGGCATTGTGTTCACCTCTAGGAAGTAGAGCTCATTGCGCTGCTCGTTCCATATGAAATCCATACGCACAAAACCTTTACAATTTAGTCGCAAGAAGATATTTTTCGCTTTGTTTTGCATCTCGCTCAACAAGGATTCCGGAATGTCTGCAGGGGTTATCTCCTCACTTTCATTGTTATACTTTGCAGCATAATCAAAGAAGTCGTTCTTGGATATAATCTCGGTCGGAGGCAATGTAAAAACATCATTGCCTATTCTGTACACACCCATGGTGAGCTCTCTTCCTTCAATATACTCTTCAATCAGTGCTTGTGCATCTACTTCAAATACGGCTTCTATGGCAGGTAGTAGCGCTTCCACCTCAGTTACTTTGGTAGTGGCAATACTCGAGCCCCCTTCATTAGGTTTTACAAATACGGGCAGGCTCACTTTTTCCAAAATCGTACCTAGAGAAAAACCATCATCTTTGAAAAGGTGCACAGACTTAGCAATATGCACCAAATCAAAATCCCTTACCACCTTGTTGCAAAAGCTTTTGTTGAAGGTAACTGCAGATACGATAGCATTGCAGGTGGTATAGGGCATATTTATCATGTCGAAATAGCCCTGCAGCTTGCCGTCTTCTCCCGGCGTACCGTGAATGGCTACAAATACAGCTTCAAAGTTTATTTTTTGCCCCTCTACGTTTATAGAAAAGTCGTTTTTATCCACCTCGATGCGCTCGCTGCCATGCTCATGATACCAGCTGTCTCTTGTGACGATTATCTTAAATACCTGATATTTGGTTTTATCCAGGTGCTTTTCTATTGTTTGGGCAGAGCTTAAAGAAATTATATGCTCATCACTATAACCGCCTGCCACTAGGGCAATGTTCTTTTTCATATCCTTCTGTAATTTGAGGCTGTAGCTAATCTTCAATATTTTTTTCAAAGATAGGGAATGCAGATTATTTCCTGAGCCCAACTTTTATTCAAAATATCCCGCCGCTGCCTTGTTTTTGTTAATTGCATATTTTTTATGGAAATTTGCTTGCCGCGGAAGACGGTGCCGGATGATGCAGACTTTTTCTGCCCCGCCGATTCGTTTAACTATTTTTCCATAATCCATTTTAACTGTGTTTACTCCACTCATACGTTTTACACTGCTGATTTTGTGCACCATTGTAGCCATTATCGCCGCTTTGGCGGGAAAGATGCCCATAGTGGTTGTTGCTACATTGTGTTCCATTTCTTTACTTTGGGGCTATTATAATGTAGGCACTGTGTATCTGGCATTGCATAAGATGCGCAAAGCGCAATATGCAGATTCAGAGCGTATTCTGGCACTTACCCGTAAGCCGGAGAAATTGTCAAAAAAGCGCCGTGCCTATTATCATTATGTGGCGGCCTATCTGGCAAGAGAAAAAGATGATTTTAAATCAGCTGAGCATGATTTTCTTATTGCATTAGATACCGGTTTGGCAGAGGAGCATGACAGAGCCATCGCCCTGCTGGCCCTTGCAGAAATTGAAGTGATAAAAGGTAATAAAGATAAGGCCAGAACATATCTTGAGCGGATGAAAGGACTAAGGGTTAAAGATTCTTTGCTACCTCAGGTGCGGCAAATGCAGCAATATCTGGCTTGATTTTCTCTAAAAATATCATAATTTTGGAAGATTATTCATTGAAAGTAAAATAGTATTTTAATATGTCAGCAACTGAAACATTTGCGCAGAAGATTGCCAAAGCGCAAGATTTTTTGCCCATCAACGGAACAGATTACATTGAGTTTTACTGTGGTAATGCCAAACAATCTGCTCATTTTTACAAGACAGCTTTCGGTTTCCAATCTGTAGCTTATGCAGGTCCGGAAACTGGTGTCAGAGACCGTGCTTCTTATGTTTTGCAGCAAGGTAAAATCAGATTGGTGCTTACCACTGCACTAAAATCTGATCATCCTATCTCTGAGCACGTTAAAAAGCATGGTGATGGTGTAAAAGTGCTGGCTTTGTGGGTTGATGATGCTTACAAAGCTTTTGAAGAGACCACAAAACGTGGTGCTAAGCCTTATCAAGAGCCTATTACCCTTACAGATGAGCACGGTGAAGTGCGCATGTCCGGAATCTACACCTACGGTGAAACCGTGCACATGTTCGTAGAGCGCAAAAACTACAAGGGTGCATTTATGCCAGGCTACGAAAAATGGGAGTCTGAGTATAACCCTACAGACTGCGGCCTCTTATATGTAGACCACTGTGTGGGCAACGTAGGTTGGAATCGTATGCTGCCTACCGTAAAATGGTACGAAGAAGTGATGGGTTTTGTAAATATCCTCTCTTTCGACGATAAGCAAATCCACACCGAGTACTCTGCACTCATGAGTAAAGTGATGGCCAACGGTAATGGCTATGCCAAATTTCCTATCAATGAGCCTGCAAAGGGTAAGAAAAAATCACAAATCGAAGAGTACCTGGAGTTTTACGAGGGTGAAGGTGTACAACACATCGCTGTTGCTACCAAAAATATTATCCAAACGGTTAGAGACCTTAAAGCTAGAGGTGTAGAATTCTTGTCTGCTCCTCCCGATGCATATTATGAAATGCTCCATGAGCGCGTAGGTCATATCGACGAGAATGTAAAAGATCTGCAAGAGCTGGGTATCTTGGTAGATAGAGACGAAGAGGGCTATCTGCTCCAAATCTTCACCAAGCCGGTAGAAGATCGCCCAACCCTATTCTTTGAAATTATTGAGCGCCACGGAGCTCAAAGCTTCGGCGCCGGTAACTTCAAAGCCTTGTTTGAAAGTATCGAAAGAGAGCAAGCCAAAAGAGGTAACCTCTAAACTGCTTTCCCATAATTTATCTTTTAGGCCAAACTCTAGGGTTTGGCCTTTTTTTTGGGATTTTAAATAATGGGGCGTGCCCCGCCGTGCGCTTGCCGGGTTTTTTATATCATTTCATTAAGCCAATACAAGCCCCCGGCAACTATCGAAGGCGGCGGGTCGGGCCATTAACTCCAAGTCCTCACAGCACTCCACGCTGTTGCGTGCTGCTGTGGGCTTTTCGTCGCTGTCCCTCACGCGCTTGTTGCAACTGCTTCAGCTTTTTTACTCAATATGGGCAGCCGCCACAGAGTACAAATTCATTTTGCCATACTTACTCTTGTACTTCATGCAGCAGCCAATCATTGGTTTTACATGTAAAAAATTCTCACAATGTTTACTGTGAGGGTTATCCATGTTAAATCCTGGTGCTAATGTTGATAAAACATGGCCCTGCAGGTATATCAATGCTATCGATAGTCTTTTCTTCTGTTTTTTCTGCTTCTTTAGGTTATACTGGCTAAGAAGTGGTGGGGTCTAATAAACTTCATCTAACTGGTTTTCAGATTGTTGTCAATGACTTTATGCTATATCGTGTTCGGCTGACAAAAACCTGACAAAAATCATATTTCAGTCTAATGCCCGACAGATAATTAAAGTTTGCTTGGGGGGAACTTTGCAGTCAAACAACAACTGAAATATGAGTATCGTACTTTTTCTATTGAGTGTGTCTCTGGTGGTGGCCCTGCTATTCCTTGGCGCCTATGTCTGGGGGGTGCGCTCGGGTCAGTTTGACGACGACTTTTCGCCCGCACATCGGATCTTTTTCGACGACAACATAAAATCCAAAAACAAAACCATAAAATAAACAAGATGTATTATGATTCAGAAGGAGCAATTTTACTATAACAACAAGATAGTGAAGCAATTTGGAATTGCGGCACTATTTTGGGGCATTGTCGGAATGTTGGTAGGTGTTGTCATAGCCCTGCAGCTGGCATTCCCCTCTCTTAATTTAGGTATTCCTTATACCACATTTGGACGTTTAAGGCCTATTCACACCAATGCGGTGATTTTTGCCTTCGTAGGTAATGCTGTTTTCGCAGGTGCCTATTACATTTTTCAAAGAGTGCTCAAAACCCGTATGTACAGTGACCTTTTGGGCAAGATACATCTTTGGGGCTGGCAATTAATCATCGTAGTAGGAGCTATTTCGCTCGCTTTGGGTTATACCACCAGTAAAGAATATGCCGAGCTAGAATGGCCTATTGATATTGCTATCACACTTATATGGGTGGTCTTCGGCATCAATATGATGGGTACTATGATTAAGCGCCGCGAGCGCCATATGTATGTTGCCATTTGGTTCTTTATTGGTACATGGGTAGCAGTGGCTATGCTACATATTGTCAACTCATTTGCACTGCCCTATAGTTGGTTTGGTTCATATTCTGCTTTTGCAGGCGTGCAAGATGCATTGGTACAATGGTGGTACGGTCATAATGCGGTGGCATTCTTTCTTACTACGCCATTCTTGGGCCTAATGTATTATTTTGTACCTAAGGCTGCCAACCGTCCGGTATATTCCTACCGTTGGAGTATCATTCACTTCTGGGCTCTGATTTTCATTTATATCTGGGCAGGCCCTCACCACTTGTTATATACAGCGCTTCCTGGTTGGGCGCAAGCATTAGGTACAGTGTTCAGTGTAATGCTCATTTTACCCAGCTGGGGTGGAATGCTCAATGGCTTATTTACCATCCGTGGTGCATGGGAAAGAGTAAAGGAAGATCCTATTCTTAAAATGTTTATCGTAGCGCTTACCTGTTATGGTATGGCTACTTTAGAAGGTCCACTTCTGTCAGTAAAATCTTTAAATGCTATCTCTCACTACACCGACTGGACAGTTGCTCACGTGCATGTGGGTGCCTTAGGGTTTAACGGATTTTTGGTATTTGGTATGTTGTACTATTTAATTCCTAGAATGTGGAATACAGAACTGTATTCTAGAAAGATGGCCAATACCCATTTCTTAATAGGTACGGTGGGTATCCTGCTTTATGCTATTCCATTGTACTGGGCTGCCTTCACCCAAAGTTTGATGTGGAAGCAATTTACAGAGTCCGGTCAATTAAAATACCAATTTCTGGAAACAGTTACACATATCATTCCCGCATACATTATTCGTGCTGTTGGCGGTGCTCTTTATCTTTTTGGTGCGGTAATGGCAGTGGTAAACTTGGCCAAAACAATGAAAAAAGGTTCTTTCGTTGCCGATGAGCTTGCGGAAGCTGTGCCTTTTAGATTATTACCAACCCCTGAAGAAGAAAACAAAAAAGTTCACTGGCATACAAAATTAATCGAGCGTCGTCCGGTAACATTAACAGTGCTTAGCCTTGTTGCAGTAGGTATCGGTGGTTTGGTAGAGCTTACGCCATCACTCCTGGTAGATAAAGATGTGCCGGTAATCAATGTGGTGAAACCGTATACACCGCTTGAGCTAACGGGTAGAGATATATACATCAGAGAGGGTTGTTATACCTGTCACTCTCAAATGATACGTCCGTTCCGCGATGAGATAGCCCGTTATGGGGAATATTCAAAAGCAGGTGAATTTATCTACGACCGCCCATTCCAATGGGGTAGTAAACGTACTGGTCCGGATTTGCACCGTGTGGGAGGAAAATATTCACATGCTTGGCATTACATGCACATGGATGATCCTCAGAATACAAGTGTAGGAAGTATCATGCCACCTTATCCATGGTTGCTGTCTAACAAGACCAATACTTCACTCTTGCCTAAAAAGATTAGAACACTAAAGAAACTAGGTGTCCCATATCCTGAAGGTTATGATGAAATAGCCATAGAAGAATACGAAAAGCAAGCACAAGAAATTACAGCTCAGCTGCATGAAGAAAAAATTGAAAGTGCATCTGCTGATAAAGAAATCATTGCTCTGATTGCTTATCTACAGCGTTTGGGTACAGACATCAAACAGTTGAAAGCAGATAAATAAGGCTGTGGCGTAAAAATAGTTTAATCATTCTTAAAAATTGAATTATGAAATTTAAGCATTATCTGACCCAAATCGACAATGTCGCCATTTTTCCCATCATATCTCTGGTGATTTTTGTCGCAGTGTTTGCGGTGGCTGCTTTATATGCATTTTCCGCAGATAAGAAGAAAATGAAGGATAACGCTAATATTCCTCTGAATTAAAATACTTTAAGCATATGAAGTCAATGTATAAAATAATGCCTGCTTTCTGCTCCATCATAGCACTCTCTAGTTTTCCTTTGAGCAGCTGGGCGCAAAATGCACCATCCGCGCAGACCGGTGCTTACGATACGATACGCTATGTATTAGCCGGGTTTGCTTTCCTACTGCTTTTGGTAATTATTGCTTTAGGTTACGCCATTAAGGCCTCATTAGATATCCGCAAAAAGCAGCTAATGAAAAATAAGCATGCTTCTAAACTTGCATCCCTAGCGCTACTGTTTGCAGCATTGGGCAGTAGCCTGAGCTCTTGGGCTCAGGATGCTGCAGAGGAGGCGGCTCCGGCTCCCAAAGGATTTTGGGGCAATCTGTTTGCCACCGCCCCCAATGATATGCTCATTACTATCCTCGTAATCTTAATTGAGATTGCAGTAATCTTTGTACTGGTGCGCGTACAAGTAAGACTGCTTAGAGAGAAGAAGGCAACGGTGGCTACAGAGCAGGCCCTACAAGGTGGTTTCTGGGCCAGATTGCTAGAGAATCTAGGTGCCAATAAAGTTACTGATGATGTAAGCGACTTAGATTTGGAGCATGACTACGACGGCATCAGAGAGTTGGATAATAATATTCCTAAATGGTGGCAATTTGCTTTTGCCGGTACCGTAGTTTTTGCAGTGGTTTACTTGTTCAGAATGTTTATCACAGGTAGCCTGCCAGACCAGCTGACTGAGCTAGAAAAAGCTGAGCGTGTTGCAGCCATCAAAATGGCAGAATACCTAAAGAATTCAGCTAACAATGTAGATGAGCATACAGTAGAAATGCTCGACGCTGCGGGAATCGCCATAGGGGCGGACCTGTATGCCAAAAACTGTGTGGCCTGCCATGGTGCAGCAGGGGAGGGAACCATAGGTCCGAACCTTACAGATGAATACTGGCTGCATAAGGGCGGTATTAAAGATATCTTTTATAGTATCAAATACGGTTGGCCGGAAAAGGGTATGAAATCTTGGAAAGATGATTTCTCTCCCATGCAGATAGCTCAGTTGTCTAGCTATGTAAAATCTTTGGCCGGAACCAATCCGCCAAACGCTAAAGAAGCTGAAGGTGATTTATATATCGAAGAGGTGGGTGCCGAAGAAGGTGCTGAAGCGCCTGTAGCGGAAGATGCCGCTGAATCAGCAACTGCTGAAAGCTAAAAATTTGATTTTTTGATATAGGCTTCAGTCTATTAGACTCCAGTCAGAGAAAGGAAGGTAAGTTATGTCTAAAGGCGAATATTTTGAAGATAATCACTACGGAAATAAAATTTCCACTGTTGACGAAGTTGGAAAGCGTAAATGGATCTACGCTTTCCAACCCCAAGGTAAGTTCTATACTTGGAGGACATGGGTAACTTGGGGATATTTGTTGTTGTTTTTTGGGATGCCATTTATTCGGGTAAATGGCAATCCCATTTTTTTATTCAACATTCCTGACCGTAAATTTATTTTGTTTGGTCAGCTGTTTCTGCCTCAAGATTTTATTGTGCTGGGTGTGGCGATGTTGGTAGTCCTGGTGTTCATCATTGTGTTTACCCTGCTATTCGGACGTGTATTTTGTGGCTGGGTTTGCCCACAAACCATTTTTCTGGAAATGATTTTCAGAAAAATTGAATTCTGGATAGAAGGGCCGGCGCATAAGCAAATGGCAAACGACCGCAAAAAGGAGAAGCCGAGCGGCTATTGGGCTAGAAAAATTCTAAAACACGTCATTTTCTTTTTGCTCTCATTTATTATCGCCAACACTTTTCTGGCCTATATCATTGGTATCGATGAGCTTTATAAGATTATAACCGAACCGGTAGGGCAGCACATTGGTGGCCTGATAGCTATTCTGCTTTTTACCACTGTATTTTATTCAGTATTTGCTTATGTGCGCGAAATCGTTTGTACGGTCATCTGCCCATATGGTCGCCTACAAAGTGTGTTGCTAGATAAGCAGTCTGTAGCAGTAGCTTATGACTACAATCGCGGTGAGCCCCGAAGCAAGAAACGTAAAGACGAAGCCAACCTTGGCGATTGTATCGATTGTGGCATGTGTGTGAATGTATGTCCAACAGGTATCGATATCCGCAATGGCTTGCAGATGGAGTGCGTAAACTGCACTGCTTGTATCGACGCCTGTAATATGATGATGAAAAAGGTGGGCAAGCCAGAAAATCTGATTACTTATGCTAGTGAGTATCAGCTGGAACGCAACACAGTGGGTAAGCGTAGGCTTAATTATCGGTCTAAAATTTACATAGGCGTGCTCATAGCACTTTGTGCGGTGTTCACCAGTATGATGATAAGTCGTACCGTTTTTGACGCTACGGTCTTGCGCGTGCCGGGACAATTGTATCAAGAGCATGATGATGGTACTATTACCAATTTGTATCGCATCAAAGTAGTTAATAAATCCGCTGAAACATTGCCCTTTGAAATTGGGGTAGAGGAGCCTAACGCCAGTATTGATTATGTGGGTCAGGAAGTGACCGAGCTGGAAACCGGCGTACACACAGAGCAGACTTTCTTTATCAGAGTGGATAAGAAATCTTTGAAAGAGCGGAAGACAAAACTGCACGTTGAAGTGAAATCCAATGGAAAAGTAATTCAGAGAAAAGAAGTATCCTTTCTGAGTAGCTATTAATATTTAAATTAAAATAAATCTTATTATGAAAGCGTTAAGACATCCGGGTAACCTGATAATTATAGGTTTTGTATTAGCGGCCCTGACGCTCCTAGGCTTAGTGTTTGCCTCCTTTCGCATAGAGTATGATATGGCTGTAGAAGGAGATTATTACCAATTGGAGCACGATTTTAACAATCAGCTAGCGGCAGAGCGAAGCGGTTATGCTCTAGGTAAAGAATTTAATTTCATGGCTCAGGATAACAAACTGACTTTGTCCATTCCGCGCAATTTAAGTGCTCAGCTGGATAAAGGAAAGGTGGTATTTTATTGCCTGTCAAATTCGAAAGAGGATACAGAACATCTCCTTGTGAAAAACGCCGATGGAACCTACCTTTTTGACAGGAGTACTGTTGCGCCCGGGCATAATTATATTGTCAAAGTTAGCTTTACAGCCGGAGGAAAGGATTATTATAGAGAGTTTAAAATGCTCTAGTGAGCACTGTAAAGGAGGGAAAATGAAATGAACACCCTTATATATATATCTTCTTTTGTGCTGGGGATAGGCAGTAGCCTGCATTGCCTAGGAATGTGTGGCCCCTTGATGATGGCCGTGCCTTTTCCTGAGGGCAAAAGAGGTGCTGCATGGTTTAAGCTAAGCTATTTTATAGGTAAGTCTCTGGCTTATGGCAGCCTTGGCGCCATTATAGGATTGTTGGGCTTAAGGTCTGTATGGGGCGAGGCACAGCAGTATATCTCTATTGTAGCGGGCGTTTTGGTATTGCTCATGGTATTGTTTCCCATATTTAAACCTAAAGCTATTCGATTTCCATTTGCCAACGTATTTAGAAAGGTAATGGGGCAAATACAATCCCGACCTCAGATGCACCATTTTCTACAACTGGGCTTTTTAAATGGGCTGCTACCATGTGGAATGGTCTATATTGCCTTAACAGCAGCTTTGGCCAGTGGTGGACCGCAAGATGGATTTGTGGCTATGATGTTTTTCGGTATGGGCACTGCTCCGGTACTATGGATTATGGTGTTGGTAAAGGGTAAGTTATCCTGGAATGTGCGGCAGAAGCTGAAACCGCTGAGTTTAGGGCTGTCTGTCTTGGTGGGCCTGCTCCTGGTTGTCCGAGGGCTCAATCTTGGCATTCCCTACATCAGTCCTAAGATGAACACTTCTCAGGCTGTGGTGCAGTCTTGTTGTGCTTCATCCTCTGAGCAACATTAAGTTTTGTATTTGGATAATTAAGAAAAAGGGGTACTTGCCGCAGCAGGTACCCCTTTTAGCTTCTTCAGTGCTGCGTTTATCCCAGATTACGCATTAGGAATTTAAAAGAAAATTATTATGGCAAATAATCCACAAAATAGTGAAAAAAGCATAATAAATTATGGTTTTTGAGCTATTGAAGTGGATTAGAAGCAAGAATAATTTTATATAAA
>DATGQB010000249.1:0-7076 GCA_035304405.1 Edaphocola sp. | reverse complement strand
ATTTAAAAGAAAATTATTATGGCAAATAATCCACAAAATAGTGAAAAAAGCATAATAAATTATGGTTTTTGAGCTATTGAAGTGGATTAGAAGCAAGAATAATTTTATATAAAGAGTCTAATGCGTAATCTGGGTTAAAACCAACAAAGCTAGCTTGCCAAAGAAGCATTAGCCATGCAAAGCCCGGCTACATACCCGTACTTCAGTCGGCCTCAGCAATAAAAGAGACTGCCCGGCTGCAGATTGCTTTTAAAGTGTGACAAATCTGTGGCCGGGCATAATCCCTTATAAGCAAAACTCATCGCTAGAATAAACGCTGTATTCTAGGCCAGTAGAGCTTATCGAAGTGCAATTGGAAGGTAATAGACTTGAAAAATGCATTCTTGCCCAGCACCGATTCCTTGTACATTTGATGCTCCGGACTCATAAGCAGTGGCAGATATACATCCATAAACCTGAACAGCCGTAAAGAAATGCCCGCATCGTAGAGCCACTTGCTGCCCTCGCTATTGACCTGCTCCGCATCGGAAATACGAACTACATCAGCAAAAAGCTGAATGGGAAGACCAATTGGAAGGTCCACTTTGACATTGGCCGCAAACATCCAGCGCGCACCAAGTCCTACCTGGTTGGCATACATCAAAGTTGGCACTTTCATACCACCCTCTTTCATGTAAATCTGCTGAGATGCCAGCGTGCTACTATGATTTCGGCCAATGAATGGATACTCATAAAGATAATCATTCCAACCGGAATAAGTACTGGCAAAATAATAGCGCGCATTCTGCATTGGTTCTGTATTCAAATGCCATAACCTACCACCAAATGCTCGCAGAAAGATGGCTTTGTCTTTGTAGAAATAATCTATCTTAAGCTTTGCCTCGGCAGAAAGCTTAACTAATCGCTGCCCGAGTTGCAGGCCTGCGTGGGCACTATAAGGATTAAAGGTTCTTTCATTGGCAAAATCATAATCTACAGTGAGATAAGTATTGGTACCATAGCCGTCCTTTTCGGGCAAATACCTAGTATCGTCATTTGGGTCCGGATGGTAAGCAAATTTTCCCTCCTGAATATAATATGCCTTTAGCGCCAACCATTGACTGGTAGTGCTTCTAGGAAACGGCTTTTTGAAATAAAGCCGCAGCTCCGGTACTATGCTCAAAAATTGCGCTTTGGGGTTATCGTAATCATCAAGATAGGTGGTACGATAAGAAAAGCGTTTAGCATAAAGGCTTAAAAGTATCTCCTGAAAGGCTGATGCCCCCTTTGGATAGAAAGAACGCGTTACAAAACCGGTGCCCACTACCGTATTGCTACCCCAGCCATACATAGCTGCAATACCATACCTAAAGGGCTGCTCAGGGAATTGCATATTGTGTAATCCGAGTCCTAACATGAAACGGTCATAAACATTATAGCCCATTGCAGGGATAATGAAATGCTTATACTCGTTGGAAAAACGAGTACTGAACAAGGGACGTAATGCCAGACTGCGTTTGGTGGTATTATTGGCAGCAGCAAAATCAGGAATAACATCGGCGATTCTGGCTTCGCGAAAGCCATGAGGCAACTGCACTTTTTTGCTACCTTGAAAAGGCTCTACCCAATGCATGTAGGCTGAAGAGTCCGTAACAATGGCAACTGGACCGGCAAATCCAGTTTTGTTTTTTAGTATTACTGAATTAGGTGCATCTTTGCCCCCCACCTTTTTAATTGAGAAATCTACAGGTAGTTCACTGTTCAGGCCATCAGCAAAAAACCAATCCAAATTCTTAGCCGAATGCTTTCTGAAAATGCTTTCGAAATCTACTGGCTGAGGATGACGGAACTTCCAAGTTTGAAAGTACTCTTTCATAGCATTATCAAATTGCTCCTGCCCCATATAAGCCGCCAGCCATGCGATATAGGCCGGTCCTTTGCCATAAATATCAAGACCATAGGCAGTAGAAGGATAATAATCGGCAGAGGCTCCGATAGCATAAGCATTACGTGTAGCCATAGTGTATTTATACACCGAAGCCATACCCAGTGCAGCCATTCTTTGCTTTACACTGTCTTGCGATTTGGCGTTTAGCAATTGCTCGTAATAAGAATTAATACTTTCGTCCATCCACGGGTAGCTACGCTCGTTAGAACCCAGCATAGCCTGAAACCAATTGTGTCCTACCTCATGGATTACCACATCCTCAGTAAGATAACCCTTGCCGATAACTGTTATAGTAGGATATTCCATACCACCACCCGCACTTAAGGGGCCTTCTACGACCTTTACAGAAGCATAAGGATAAGGACCTACCTGCTCGCTGTAAAATGTTATAGCATCTCTGGTAGCCTTCACCGCTTTATCCGCCTTAGCTTTGCTCTCCGGAGGAAATGCAAGCCAAACCTCAACCTGATGTCCCGTTTCTGGCACGATAACCGTATCCCATTTGAGCAACCAATTTTTATCGGCAAACCAGGCAAAATCATGCACTTGCTCTGCCGTATAGCGAACTGTCTTCAGACCACTAGACGAAGGCTGTGCTTTATCCAAACTGTCCACATCCTGCTTTGCTGCCCTTTGCCTTAGCCATTGCTGCTCTGTCTCCGTCTGTAAATCGCCGGTGGCGAGTAAGACATAGTTTTCCGGCAGGGTGATGGACACATCATAAGAGCCAAATTCATAATAAAATTCGCCCTGATCCAAATAAGGAATTAAGTGCCAGCCTTGGGCATCATAGACTGCCGGTTTGGGATACCACTGTGCGATATGATAACTCTGCCCCTCATGCCCCAGTCGGGAGAAAGCCTTGGGAATTTTGACCCGAAAGGGCGTATGCAGTTCCGTACTTCCTCCTGGGGGAATGGGCTCTGCCAAGTTCAAACGGATAATATCAGGCTGCTGCGTTGGGGTGAAAGCAACCGGCAAGCCAGACTGTTCAAAAAATAAACTATCTATAAAACCCCAATCCTCCTTGTCGGCCAGATAAAAGGCGGTATTACCATTCTCTACAGATTGTATGGCAAATGCGCTTCGGTCTGTGCTAAACGCATTGGGATACACCAGCATATAAATCTCTCGCAGCGTATCTGGGGCATTATTGGTATATCGCATGGTCATTTCCCCATGCAAATAATGCGATTTATCATCTAAGCGCACCTTTATCTGGTGGTCTACCCTCTGCTGAAAATAGGGCTTTTGCTGGGCATTGCTTGTGCTTACACCCCCAAAAAATATCAAAACCGCAGCGCAAATAATTTTCTTCATAAATCCCGACTTTTCAACTTAAATAAAAGCGGTGGCTGCTGCTCAAGGTGCACCCACCGCATCACTTTCATTCCTTTTATAGCAATAAAAATACAGATTTATTCCATATCTTCTATTGTCATCAGTCCTGATAAATCTTAACCACCTCTTTTAGTTCATTAAGCTTCATCAATGCCTCTACAGGTGTGAGCGTATTGATATCTGTGGCGAAGAGAATCTCTTTAATACGACTGAGGTCGGTACTTAAACCATCAAAAATATTCAGCTGGAAAGTGTCCATATGCACCCGTTTCACCTTATTGGCAGTGCCGCTCTCCTCTTTTCCTTTTTCTTCCAGAATAGCCAGTATTTCCTCTGCTCTTTGGGTTATGGGCAGCGGCATACCCGCCATTTTTGCTACCTGAATACCAAAGCTATGTCTGCTACCACCCGGCGTAAGCTTGCGCAGGAATATAACCTTATTGCCCGTTTCCTTATGGGAGATGTGATAATTTTTGATGCGGTCCAGCTTATTTTCCAGCTCATTGAGCTCATGATAGTGAGTGGCAAAAATAGTCTTGGCTCTGGTATTGCTTTTCTGGATATACTCAACGATAGACCAGGCTATGGAAATGCCATCATAAGTACTAGTACCTCTTCCGATTTCATCCAGTAAAACCAGACTGCGTGATGACAAGTTATTTACGATGCTTGCGGTCTCATTCATCTCCACCATAAAAGTAGATTCCCCACCGCTCAGGTTGTCTGAAGCCCCAACCCGGGTAAATATTTTGTCCGTTAGGCCAATAGTAGCGGCAGTAGCCGGCACAAAACTACCCATATGAGCCATAAGCGTAATCAATGCCGTTTGGCGCAGCAATGCCGATTTACCACTCATATTCGGACCTGTAAGGATTATAATCTGCTGTGTATCTCTATCCAAATAAGTGTCATTGGCCACATAAGCCTCGCCCGGTGGCAGATGCTGCTCTATCACCGGATGGCGACCATCTTTGATATCAATCAGCGGCTCTTCAACCATCTGCGGACGCACATAAGCTCTTTGCGTGGCAATGGTAGCCAGACTGAGCAAACAATCGATGCGGGCAATAATCTGAGCATTGCGCTGCATCACACGTAATGATAACTGAAGCTTATCGAGTAAGGCATCATACAGCTGTGCTTCCAGCACATAGATTTTCTCTTCTGCGCCTAGGATTTTCTCCTCATATGATTTTAGCTCCGGAGTGATATAGCGCTCTGCATTGGTCAAAGTCTGCTTGCGCGTCCAGTGCTCGGGCACTTTGTCTTTATGCGTATTGGTCACCTCCAGGTAGTATCCAAATACATTATTGAAGGCTATTTTTAGAGAAGGGATACCGGTGGCACGACTTTCTGCCTCCAGAATCTGATTCAGATATTCCTTGCCATGATATGCAATCTGCCTCAGCTGGTCCAGCTCTTTGCTAAGCCCTTCTGCAATCACATTGCCCTTTTGAATACTCACCGGCGGCTCTTCTTGAATGTATTGTTTGATTACATCCTGGATGGCCTGAGTGTCCTGTATGGATATCAGCAAAGAATGTAAGGGCCCCTGAGGCATGTCCTCAGCCAGCTTTCTGATTTCGGCAGCATGATGCAGGCTTCTGCACAACTGCACCACCTCTCGGGGATTTATCTTTTTGAGCGGCACCTTGGCCACTAGTCTTTCAATATCGCCAATAGCCTTAAGGTGTTGCTGCATTCCTGCACGCAGAGATTCGTTGGCAATTAAGCCTCCGACAATCTCATGACGCTCCCCTATCTCCACCAAGTCCACCAAAGGGAACATTAGCCAGCGCTTCAGCAGACGAGCCCCCATTGGCGTAATGGTTGCATCCATGTTTTGAAGCAAGGATACTCCGTTTTCGGCCGCACTATGAATAAGCTCAAGATTACGAATTGTGAACCTATCCATCCAAAGAAAGGTGCCTGCATGTATTTGT
Organism: Edaphocola sp.; assembly: GCA_035304405.1. GTDB lineage: Bacteria > Bacteroidota > Bacteroidia > Chitinophagales > Chitinophagaceae > Edaphocola. The sequence continues at coordinate 1,865 of DATGQB010000249.1, read as the reverse complement.
TGCAGATTGGTAAGATGTTGCAAATGCGGATGTTCAGTATCCTTAAAATAATGAAAGGCCGCACCCGCAGCTATGGTGGCAGCGGTCCAGTCTTCTACCCCGAAGCCTTTTAAAGACTGCGTTTGAAAATGCCTAGTGAGCATCTCATAGGCATAGTGATGCTGAAAAATCCAGTCTTCTAATGCATAAGTATAATATTTCTGGTCCAGATGCTCTCTGAATAGCTTTTGCTGCCCCTTGGCCAGAATGACCTCCGAGGGTTGAAAACTTTGGAGCAATTTGTCCATATACTCCATCGAGCCTTGTGCCAGGAAGCACTCTCCGGTAGAAATATCTATAAAAGCAATACCATTTTCGGAATCAGAAAGGTGTACTGCTGCAAGAAAATTATTGGTTTTATTATCCAGTAGGCGGTCGTTGGTAGCTACACCGGGCGTCACCAGCTCCGTTACCCCTCGCTTCACAATGCCCTTTACCATTTTGGGGTCTTCTAGCTGGTCGCAAATGGCTACCCGGTAGCCCGCCTTTACCAACTTATGCAGATAAGTATCCAGCGCATGATGTGGGAAGCCGGCAAGTTCAATACTCGCGGCTGCGCCATTGGACCTCTTGGTGAGCGTGATGCCCAGCACCTTTGAGGCTACGACTGCATCATTGCCAAAGGTTTCGTAAAAGTCTCCTACACGGAATAAGAGTATCGCATCTGGATAACGTGCTTTAATCTCCCCGTGCTGTTTCATCAGGGGAGTTTCGGATGATTTCTTTGCCATAATCTCTACTTACAAAAATACGGCTTTAAGACGGGCCTAAACCCACAAGTTTTCAACAAGTGGGGATTGACACTATTGTTTTCGGAGTAGCTGAATGAGCAACAAGTACTAGTATCAAAGGGGCAAAATATAATCGGGCAAAGCAAGCGCAACGATCTGTGCAAGCTCGACCTGCCAAAGTACGGCGCTGTGAGAACCCGCAATAAAACCGTATTCTCCTACAAAAGAATTTACATCTTGTGCAGATGGTGTAGGGCCGCTATCCGCCAGGGGTTCCAAGCGAGCTGGAAATGGAATTCGCGAGTTGGCTACCTGGCCACGACTACTGTATCCAGATAGCGGCGAAGAAGAGCCTCAAACAAAAATAGAGGCTATCCTTGGGGATAACCTCTATATCATAAACATTCTAGGTCTATTAGCTTTGATTGGCCATTTCGATACTGCGGTAAGCCTTGATGAAAATGGCACCCAGATTTTTATTTGGTGGAATGTAATCACTGAATAGCTCTTTCTCTCTTACCGAACGGTTGGAGAAATAATTTTCCATATCCTTCCAAAGCAATTGCCAGTCCAGGTTTTTACCGGCAGTGAAATAATCGTTCATGGTACGAATAAGTGGGTCATTGACCATAAAGCTACCAATCTGTTTGGTAGAGATGATATTGGCATCCGGCGCTTTGTTCAACACATTGGAAAGGTTATGGAAACCACCACAAGAGCCCAGCATCACTACTTTTACCGCAGGGGTAAGTGACTTAAGCGAGCCTTCGAGATGGTAACTATGCCCTCTGTGTATCACCACCACCGGTGTAATATTATTGGATTTGAAATAATTGGCCAATTTATTTTGAGCCACCTCATCCTGAGGCTCATCATGAGGTTTATTGGCATAATATACCACCGGGCTACCTTCTACACTATGAATCTTGGTCCAGTGTGGATTACTCTCATCAATACGCCACTTATTATTACGGAAGTTATTTAGGAAATAGCGGTAGGAATCCTTTCCATCCTGATCCCCATAGAAGAATACTTGGGCCACCACTTCTCCGTTTACATTCTTCAACGAATTAATGTCTACATAGTTGATAGGCG
>DATGQB010000248.1:0-8403 GCA_035304405.1 Edaphocola sp. | reverse complement strand
ATTTAAAAGAAAATTATTATGGCAAATAATCCACAAAATAGTGAAAAAAGCATAATAAATTATGGTTTTTGAGCTATTGAAGTGGATTAGAAGCAAGAATAATTTTATATAAAGAGTCTAATGCGTAATCTGGGTTAAATCTTTTTGGATGGGTGGTTTTGAATGCAGTGACCAGCTCAATTGCTTTGGCTATAGGGTTGACTTGCTCGGAGATACTGCCCATCCTGATTTTATACAACAGGATTATTCATCGCTGCGCCAACTGGGCGTTCATACAGTGAGGGAAGGTCTGCAATGGAGTAGGGTAGAACAAAAGCTAGGTTGCTATGACTGGAGTCGTATGGTGCTAATTGCCGAGGCTGCACAATCTATGGATATTCAGGTAATATGGGATTTGTGTCATTTTGGATATCCGGATGATCTCACCCCTCTGCACCCTTTGTTTTGTGAGCGCTTCGTAGCATATGCACTAGCTTTTGTGGAGGCATATAGAGCAGTCCAGCCTCTGGGTTGGTTGATACTGACACCAATCAACGAGGTCAGTTTCATCTCCTGGCTGGGTGGTGAGGAGGCAGCAACGAGTCCATATACCAAATCATATGGTTGGGAGGTCAAATATGCACTGGCTCGTGCTTATATTGCTGCGGTTAAGGCTTTGAAACGGGCAGACTCGGCCGTAGTGGTGATGAGTACAGAACCGCTTATTCATATAGTGGCAGATGATGAGGATGATGAACAAATGCTCGCTGATGTAGTGCAAAAAAACGAAGAGCAGTACCAAATCATGGATATACTTATGGGGAATATCTGTCCCGAACTTGGTGGCAACCCGGAAATGGTGGATGTTGTGGGTCTAAACTTTTATCCTAACAATCAGTGGTGTTATCCTTCTGGTCAACAATTAGACTGGAAGCAAATCTCAAATTCGGATAAGGTGAAGTCCTTACGGGAGTTATGCCGGCAGACATACAATAGATATCCGAAGCCTTTTGTGATTGCGGAAACTAGTTTGGAAGGGGGTGATAAAACACTGTGGTTGCAGTATATGGATACAGAGCTAAGGGCATTGCTGCGCGAAGGCTTGCCTTTGTGGGGCTGCTGTATTTATCCCGTACTCAATCGTCCCGACTGGGACTTTCCAGAGCGCTGGCATGATTCCGGTATTTGGTCGGTAGACGCACAGACCAAAACCAGAGCAATACAGCAACCTTACGCCGACATTATTCGTTCGCTGACTCGATGTGGTGAATATCAAGGGCAATTTGAACAACTTCCACTCGTTAAGATTCCTTTTTGCGCTGAGTAGGGCCGCCTTGCTTGTATTTAGCACTAACTGGCTGAGTGTTTTTCCTTATACGTCCTTCTGTTCAACCTGCACTAAAAAGGCAGTCCTGTCGCAGAATGATTGTTCATTTGGAACCTGGGGCCGCACTTTCTGATGAAAATCAGAGTCGTCTTGCTGCGCTGCACATATTAATGCCCAATCCGGCTTCAGTCCTCGCTGCAGCGCTATGCTCCTAGCTTCGGCGTTTATCAAGTCAAAAATCATAGTTATTTTATTGTTACCTTTTTAATAGATTAACAATTGGTTAGCGGTCATTTATTTTCTATCTTCTTCTTCAATTGTTTTTGAGCAGCGAAGAGGAGAGCTCAGATTAGCATTGTTTCGTCAAGGTAAGTATTTTCTTAGTGCACAGTGTTGGAGTGCTTCGAGTCGTTGATATTTATTTAGCTGTCTCTGCAACTCGAGAAATGTAGTCCATTTACACCTCGGGGTAAGAGCGTCAGGGAAGCAAATATATTCGAAAATGTTGTAGGGCTAATGGGCATAGGCCTAGAGAATGGAACTCTGAGGGATTGGCAGGAGCAGCATTTTTTACGCTTGCCTAACACAAAAAGCTTATAATATAGTGGCAAGCCTCATTGTGGTGAAGATCTTGCTCCGGTGCAAACACCATTTGTCCGTATAAGTTGAGTGCGCATAAATGGACCCTTTGGCAGTATTTAGTTTCGGTGTATATTAGCTAATGTAGATTATATTTTTATATGTTGTGCGGCTTAATATTAAGTATGTTGCATTAAGTTTTTTCAAACAAACTGTTAATATAGCTTTCGTCGTACTTTATTGTAACCTAATAGGCAGCGTGATACTATTGTGATTTAGAGATTTTTAAAGGATATTTGCAGCTTGAATTTCGGAGCTTATAAAGGGCTTCTGCTGATTCTGAAAAGAGTCTGCAAAATCAATCTACATCATATAAAAGAAAGAAAAAAAACTAAAAGCTTTATGAAACATTGGGCATGTGTTCTTGTTTTTGCCTTAGCAGCATGTGGAGAGCAGAAGGCGGAAGAGGCTGAAGTGGCAAGTGTTGCGCCACATGAGCTGTCTAAAAAGGAATTATGTTGGACTGGTAAATTTATCGACGACAGACCTGTATTTCTACATTATCAACAAGATGAAGATATAATAAGTGGGGAGTTAATCTATTTGGATGAGAACAGAAGAGTGTCAGACCGAGTTTTGGGGATTATGCAAGCAGATAGTAGCTATAAGTTGCATGTTTTTGACAAATCTGCGAATGTATATTCCATTATTTCAGGGCGCCCCAAGCAAGATAAATTAGTCGGTGTTGTCAGTAGTACAGAAAATAAAAAAGAGTATGAAATTTCATTTGATAGCGTAGATACCGTAATTGTATCACTTGACATGGCGGGCCAACCCAATAAGGTGGCTGGCAGTTATTATTACCAGTTAGGTGATAAGGGCTATCGCGGTTTTTTGGAAGTAGACAAGTCGGCAGATGAAGGTAAAGTTTCCTTTAACATCCTTTCGGTTACCAGTGTGTCAAAAGGACCTTCAAGTGCTGCTGTAGAGAGAGATGAAGTGACCTTGGATGGTACCAGCTTTATATATGATTTGCCTGGTAATAATGGCTGCAAGTTCAAGGTTAAATTTTACAGGGATTTCGCTTACGTAAAATATGTTCAAGGTGATTGTAGTAAGCAGTTTGCTGAAAACGCCACTATCGAGGGCTTATATCTGAAAAGACAATAGCAAGAATTTCGTGGAAGCTTAGTCTTCCAGACAATATTTATATACAGAAGCGTTGAGATGCCGCCACGGAGTAGCATCTCAACGCTTTCTTTTTAGTTATATAGTGTTAAGTAGGCTGGTTGTATCCCAATATTTTCACGCCTGTGCACGTCATTTTTCTGGAGTTGGTCATGGGGCCTACCTGCTCTATTGTTTATGAAAACGAACCTATTGAGAAGGACGCCATGAAGCGCCCTCCACGCAAGATGACAGAGACCTTTCTTAATATCAGGGAGTTGAGTATCAGTATTGTTCAGGGGCTGATAATTACGGCAGGGGTGCTTTTTATTTATCAGTATGCGATTGCTGAGGGATATTCTGAGCAAACTACCCGCGGCATGGTTTTTACGGCCATGATTTTTGCCAATGTGTTTCTATGCCTGGTCAATCGTTCATTTGTATTTAGTGTTTTCGAAAGTCTTCGCAATCGCAATAAGCTCTTCCCGGTGGTTATTGGTATTACCTTGGCATTGCTGTTTGCTATACTCTACGTGCCGGCATGTGCTGCGTTTTTTAAGGTCGATAGTTTATCGCTTCGGCAATTATGCTACTCTGTCTTGGTAGCAGCTGTGTCTGTATTTTGGTTCGAAGTGTATAAATGGTTGCGGTATAGGCGCTAAGGACTGCTATTTTTTTGCTGCGTTTTTTTGGGCCCACTCTCTTTTGCTGAACGTTTAGTACTAATTTTCTTTTTTAGGGCGTGCCCCGCCGCCACTGTCTCATTTAAGGGAGGGCAAGTGCATTGTCTCCGTGCTGCCACTGCCAGGAAGGGCGGCGGGGCCGGGCTAAACGCTACTACTCCTAGCTCGTTCCTCGCTGCGGGGTATCCGCTCTTATCCCTCACGCATCACTCGTGGTTTTGATGTGTGTTGGGCCCTGGTGCTGGTGCATTAGGTTGTTCATGTTAGTGCTCATAGTTCGGGCCGTGGCACCACAATCGGAGCTTTCCTTCTGTTTGTTTTGGTTGCTGATGGTAGCCTATTTTGTAAATGTTTGCTCTTACTGTCACATTCATATACATTTGATTGGGGCACGGCTTTATTGGAGGCCGGGGCTAATAGGTACCTACTGTGATACTTTGCTATATTTTTTGTATTTTTGCTATATATATAACTTAGTGCTCACTTAAATCAACACCTAACTAAGCTATGAATTGGGACAGTCGTAAATATAAAGTATATACCTGGAAAAACTGGATGGTTTTACATTGGATTTTCAACCCCGGATTGGCTATCAATGAGCTAATATTTGGGCAGCGTGTTCCAAAACTTAGTCTTGAGGATTTAGAAAGTGACAAACCTCGCTATGAGCGCAGTTATGTACCTTGCCCGCACTGTAATACGCTACACGATGCCCGCACATGGACTCCCAATAACGGCTTAGCTTTCAAAAATTGGTTCGGGCTCTATTGTACTTCCTGTGGCAAGATTATTCCATGCGTGCTCAATGTATGGAGCTTCATCATCCTGCTTCTATCTTCACCTTTGTGGATATGGTTTGCCCGGCCCTTGAAAGCTAGGTGGCTGAAGCAGCAACCACAACGTTATGCGCATGCGCAAGTAGACATGCGAAACCCATTCGATGGGAAAAACTGGCTCAGTTCTGCCTTAGCTTGGGGAGGCTTTATGTTTTTGCTTATGGGGATTATTATCCCAGTGTTTCAGGGTGAAGTACTCGATACTAAAAATTTAGCAGTCAGCCTTCTGTTCTGGGCTTTGGCTGGGCTTGCATTTGGCTACACCATGAAGCTGTTTTTAGGAAGGAAAAATCCTTCCGTAAAAAACTAAAACGTTGCAAAATTTGATAACCGGCACCAGTACTGTACACTTGCAAGTTTTTTCGACTCACCCGCAAGTGTAAGTGCTTTAATATTCAAGCTGGTGAAGTGCTACACAAGTGCAATAAGGGATGTTGCATATTTTACCTATTTAGTGATTGCCTCCATAATCCATCTGCATAAGGTTAAGTTAATATCAGTTATTATTGCTTGTTGTGTTGCGTTGTGCAATATTGTTTAAAAACTGATTAAAATCTGCCCCCAAATCCTTAGATAATAGCACCGAACCGTGATGATTGATATGAGCGTAATCATAATAAATCAAGGTGTCCCGATAGAAAGGAGGGGTATCCAGCACATGACTCTTTCTCAAGTCATAAATCCACACATTGTTCCATTTATCCGCAAGGGCGCTCAAAATAAGAGTGGATTCGTCGTCGGGTCGCTTATTAAGGAAGTCCATGTTCTTGACGAAGCCCTTATTTTTCTTTATGATGTTGACTGATTCCAATATCGGGAAAGAATGTATCAGCAACAACTGTTTATTTTGAGCATTTAAGTATTTGGCGAGCCTGTCTACAGCACCATGGAAACTCTTATTCTTTACATAGTTATGATTATTCAGAGCAAGGACAATGATATCGAACTGATTGATTAAATCATACGTGGGTTTTACTAGTTCTCGGGAAAATTCAAACATTTTCAAGGTGTTCGATTCCTCTAAGTATGCTATCTCTTCAATGGCGGGGTAGCTGTCGCAAGTTAAAGTTTGAAAAGCAAAGCCATATTTCTTCCCTGTTTCATCAAAAAATGGTTTCAACATTAATGCATGGCTATCTCCGATCAACACGAATTTGGAGGGCTTGGTTGTATCTCCCAAAGTTTCAGCCTGCTTTTCGTAGTGTGATTTCAAACCCAGAATCGGTTTGCTGTAGATTTCAGGAATTTTTTTGAAGCTACTAATGAATCTAGGCGTTATCGCGGCAGTAAGCCCTGTGAGGGCGCCTAGAAACAATAGGTAAATATTCGCCCTTCTCTTTTTTAGTTTGGCAAATTTGGTCTCGATAAAGCTATATGAAAGCCAGCTCAGTGTGTAGGTCAGTAAGACGATGCAACAAATCTGCAGCCAATTGAAACAGTAGCTGTTGTTGGCGTACCTAAAGAACGCCATTACCGGCCAATGCCAAAGATACAGGGAGTATGAAAGAGCGCCCAAATGCACCATTACTTTTGATTCCAGTATTGGACGGAGCAAGCTTCTGGGCGTTGCGAGCAAATTAGCCGCTGCGATACACGGAATCAAATACAGCAGTCCCGGAAATTTCATATTTTCTTTGTAAGTGACAACACAGACCAAAAGGGTCAGTATTGATGCGATACTTACGAAGTTATTAATGCGCTGATTACCGGATAAGCCATTTTTAAAATATAAAGCATATAAAACGCCAATTAAAAACTCAGGTATTCTAGTGGCCAATGAAAAATAGGCAGCATTGATTTGCTGGTCGATATATACCAATTTGAAAGAGTATGCTGTGGTGACTATCAGCAGTAATAGCATTGCCGGTTTGATATACTTTCTGAATAGATATAGTACCAACGGAAGTAAAAAATAAAACTGCATTTCAATAGCTAGCGACCAAGTGTGTAGAAAAGGGTTTTCACTTAGAGAGGTTCCAAAATAGGACTCGCCCTTACTAAAATGCTGATTAGATAAGAATATTAATGCCCGCTTGAATGAGCTGGTGAAACTTCCGGTATAATCTAAATAAGTAAATAATATGAATCCTGCTGCAGCAGTGGCGAGCAGGCAGAGATAATAAACGGGAGCTATCCTTATTACGCGTTTTTGGTAAAAATTAATAAAAGAAAACCGTTTTTTATCAATATCATTAAGTATGATGGACGAAACTAAAAATCCCGAAATGACAAAGAATACATCCACGCCTAAAAAACCGCCTGGTAGTATATTATTATCGAGATGAAAAATGAATACAAATAGAAAGGCAATAGCTCTTAAGCCTTGGATATCATTTCTAAATTTCATCGAGTAAAGTTTTTAGGACGCAAATATAAAGGTTTTATTAACTTGTTTTGCGGCCTCTCGGCGTTGCAAGGGGGCATATGTCACGACTGCCTATTCTCCCCTCAAATTGTTACAACCACCTCGGGTGCAAAAGGTGGTTGTAACTGCATCTTCATACCTTACTAGATGATTACGAAATGCTTTAGTCAAACAATTCTCTTTATCTAAATATAATAACTATCTTTATTAGCGCAAGAAGTTTACACACGCAAGTCCTCTTGGCGAACCTGGGTGTGCCAAAGTGAAACAGCATCTTACTGATGGTATGGATTTTCATTTCTGTTGTGGTCTACCCATACTAATCTGCTCGTATCATAGCCTATATTTCTGGCAATATTCAAATAGCTTTCTTTTACGTCTTCAGGTATATTCTTTTCTCTTGAGAGTATCCATAGGTAGTCCAGATTTTTGCCTGCCACAAGTGCATAGCGATACTGCTCATCAAGCGCTACAACATTATAGCCCGAGTAGAATGGACCAAAAAAGCTGACTTTGAGCGCACCTACATTGTGAGCGCCCCGAAACTTTGCTTTGCCTTCTGCTTTTTCCCAATTCTGTTTTTTGTAATTGTAGCCACTGTTGAGCACATTCACCTTGCCGTCTGGCCTGATACTGTACTGTGCACTTACATTGTTCATATTGCGCTCATGCCTAAACTCTATTCTGGCTATTTCATACCAGGTGCCGGCATAGCGCGTTATATCAAACTGCCGCACGGGAGCGGCATTCTTTGGTGCCACGCTACAAGACGATAGGCATAAGGCTGTGCCCACACCAGCTACCGCCGCCATACAGATGAGGATTCGTGTACTTTTTTTCATAATCTCTTTTTTGTTGGTTTAAAAATGTGTTCACTGCTGTTTTGAGGAATTGGGAACTTTGAATAATAGAGTAGCCAAAATAGTGCCGCGAACTTATTAGTGCGAGCGGGAACAATTTTTTGAAAAATTTGTGGAAATGCCCCGCATAGGTATTGGGAATTTGAGGATTATGGAAGTTCTTTAGATTGCGTTGTGCCTATAATCTAATCAACTGTATTCCGGGGTGCAGGCTAAGTATTATGGAGCATTAACACTTTTAGGTGCTAGGGATTCTGTTGTTTGTATTCTAGTGCAAGCTCCAATAGCATTTCCGGACTGTGATTTTTGTCGTAAATATGTAGATGAAAGTCTTCCAGTTTGTTCAAAAGGCGTATCAGCTGCATTTTTTCTGTATAAGTCAGATTGCCGGTAACTATAGATGTCGCTGTTCTAATCTTGTGCATTTGCTCTGCTAAAGCAGCAAGCCCCTTTTCGGTAATGCTGATGAGCTTGGCTCGCTTGTCTTTGCTGTCGGTAGTCTGTTGCACCCAACCCTGATTTATTAATCTGTTGATAATCTGCATACCCGTAGTCTTTTCGTGCACATTTTTCTTGATGAGCTCCATTTTGCTCATGGCGCCAAAGG
>DATGQB010000247.1:0-2496 GCA_035304405.1 Edaphocola sp. | reverse complement strand
AGCGGAAGTAACTGAAATGGTACTTCCGCAGACAATAAATTGTTGTTGAGTGAAGATTTTACATAAATCCTAATTCTAAGCGAGCTTCATCGCTCATCATATCTTTGGTCCATGGTGGGTCAAAGGTGAGTTGCACATGGGCATCGCTTACGCCTTCGATGGCAGATACCTTTTGCTGCACATCAAAAATGATATCGCCCGCCACAGGGCAAGCGGGTGCAGTGAGGGTCATAGTGATATTTACCACTCCGCCCTCATCTATTTTGATATCATATACCAGGCCCAGCTCATAAATATTTACCGGTAATTCCGGGTCGTAAACGGTATGTAATACTTCTATTACCTTGTCTCTTAAGTTTTCCATGGTAGTGTTAGGCTTGGGTTGAAAGCGCAATGGCATAAAGTTTCATCTGTTTGAGCATAGCCAGGAGTCCATTGGCGCGGGTAGGGGACAGATGGCTTTTAAGGCCTATTTTGTCTATAAAATATATCTCTGTCTCTGCTATCTCTTTAGGGCTATGACCGCTAAGTACCTCTATCATTAGTGCCACCAATCCTTTAGTGATGATGGCATCGCTGTCTGCGGTAAAATGCACTTTGCCGTCTTTGAAGTCGGCATGCAACCATACTCTTGACTGACAGCCTTTTATCAAATACTCATCTTTTTTGTATTGCTCATCTATCATGGGGAGCTCTTTGCCCAAACTTATCAGATATTCGTACTTATCCATCCACTCATCATAGACACTAAAGTCGGCTATGATTTCCTCCTGCTTTTCATTAATGGTCATTCTTCCTAAACTTTTGTATGCAAAATTAGTCCAAAATACTTAAATTGCTTTTTGAGTCTTAGCTCCCAAGCCGAGCTGAATAAGTAGCGGGCGGTATATTCTTTTCGCTCACGAATCGTCTGCAATGCGTGCTCAGCCGCCCATTCAGGAAAATGCATCGGGCAATATAGTGGGCGTTTGCCAACAATAAGTTATCAGAATTTTTAACAAGCAATATAGATAAAATCAATAGATGAGTACTTGGACTAACCGTTGTAAATACATTTTTGGGGCTACGATACCTTTGTTGGTAGCCTTGGGCAGCTGTGCCTCCGCGCAGGAGCGTGCCGGCATTAGTAAGCTGCCTGCCGAGCAGGCCAATCTCCGCAGCAAGCCGAGTTTGGAGGTAGTAGTCGGGGCAGAGCGACTCGAGCAATATTTGCCCTTATTAAAATCAAAAAGAGTAGCCGTGTTGGTCAACCAAACCTCCCGTGTGGGTGATAATTTACTACCTGATGTGCTGTTGGAAAACGGCATAAACCTGGTACGTATTTTCGCTCCGGAGCATGGCTTTCGAGGCACTGCAGATGCTGGTGCACATGTGAAAAATGGCAAGGACGAGCGCACCGGTCTGCCGATAATATCGCTTTATGGCAATAATAAAAAGCCGGAGGCTGCGCAGCTTAAGGATATAGATGTAGTACTGTACGACCTGCAAGATGTGGGTGCGCGCTTTTATACCTATATTTCATCTTTGGAATACATGATGGAGGCCTGCGCCGAGCAAGGTAAGGAGCTTATTATTCTGGATAGACCTAATCCTTTGGGCAATATTGTTGACGGCCCCGTGCTGGAAATGCCGCATAAGTCCTTTGTAGGCATGCAGGCTATTCCAATTATTTATGGCATGACAGCAGGCGAGTACGCACAAATGTTAATAGGCGAGGGATGGCTGAAAACGCCAGGGCTCCAGCTCAAGGTAATACCTTGCGACAATTACAATCATCATACTTTATATGCTTTGCCAGAAGCTCCCTCTCCCAATCTAAAGAATATGGCAGCGGTATATCTCTACCCTTCCCTCTGCTTGTTTGAGGGCACTGTTATCAGTCTGGGTAGGGGCACAGACAAGCCTTTTCAGCAGTACGGTCATCCTAGCCTTAAAGGTTATCAATACAGCTTCACACCACGAAGTGTGCCGGGGGCTACCAATCCGCCGCTAAAAGATAAGTTGTGTTATGGCGAGCTTATCGCTTCAGACGCCAATACGGCCTATAGACTCGCCGATGGCAAGTTGCAGATAAAGTGGTTGATAAAGGCATACCAGAATTTTCCGGATAAGGATAAGTTTTTCAACAGCTTTTTTGTGAAGCTTGCGGGCACATCTCGCTTGCAGGAGCAAATCAAAAATGGCTGGACAGAAGAGGCCATTCGTGCCAGTTGGCAGCCGGGTCTGGAGAAATTTAAACAGATAAGAGCCAAGTATTTGTTGTACGAAGAATAAAGCTTTGGAGCAATGGTTCGAGTGAGTACCCCAGCTTTGGGCTTGGGGTACTCCCTTTTTATTACTGGGCAATGCAATAAGGAATTAACCCAGATTACGCATTAGACTCTTTATATAAAATTATTCTTGCTTCTAATCCACTTCAATAGCTCAAAAACCATAATTTATTATGCTTTTTTCACTATTTTGTGGATTATTTGCCATAATAATTTTCTTTTAAAT
>DATGQB010000246.1:0-4782 GCA_035304405.1 Edaphocola sp. | reverse complement strand
ATTTAAAAGAAAATTATTATGGCAAATAATCCACAAAATAGTGAAAAAAGCATAATAAATTATGGTTTTTGAGCTATTGAAGTGGATTAGAAGCAAGAATAATTTTATATAAAGAGTCTAATGCGTAATCTGGGTTTAAATATGACGAGCAAAATGATGATTGGGCTTGTCTGGAACCACCCACCAAACCGCACAGATATTTAGTCATTCCCCAAAAGTATCAGTCTCTGGCTGCGGACCAAATCTTGGAATTATGCTCCAATACCTTAGCCGAAATGGAAAAAGATGGCGACTTAAATATCGAACTTTTAAAAAATGCTATGGCCATCACCACAGGTTTTGACGATGGTGCCTTAGTCAAAATCAGATAATATCAGCATAAAAAAAGGCGCTTAAGCATCTGCACTATAGAGCCCAATCTATAGGCGACAAGCCTTGTGCAATAAGGTATTCATTCACTTTAGAGAAATGCCTATTACCCCAGAAGCCATTATGTGCCGACAATGGCGATGGGTGTGCCGACTGCAAAATCAGATGTTTGGTGCTATCAATGAGTGGCACCTTGCTTCTGGCATTGCCTCCCCAGAGGATAAAAACCACATGCTCTTTGGCATCTGAAATTCTTTTAATAACCGCATCAGTAAATATTTGCCAGCCAATCTTGCTGTGCGAATTGGCATTATGCGCCTGCACAGTGAGACTGGTATTCAAAAGTAGTACACCTTGGCGAGCCCAAGGGCTCAAATCACCATGCATGGGTATGGGGCAACCGATATCGTTATGCAATTCTTTATAAATATTCACCAATGAAGGCGGTAGTTTTATACCTGGCCCCACCGAAAAGCAGAGCCCATTAGCCTGTCCCGGCCCGTGATAGGGGTCTTGCCCCAGTAGCACCACCTTAAGATTCTCAAAAGAGCATAAATCGAAAGCCCTGAAGATATCCTGTCCTTTGGGGAATATGCTAATGCCTGCCTGTAAATCAGCTTTGATGCGCTGTGTGAGTTGTTGAAAATAAGCTTGCTCAAACTCCTGTTGCAGCTGCGCTTTCCAGCTCGGTGCTATTTTTACTTCCATAACAATTTTGTCCGCTCGCTTTGATGTCCAATACTTTTATCTGAAGGTTCTGTACTCCCCGAAATTCGTTGAGCTCCAATGTGTAAACGATGTCGAAAGGCACCCCTGAACCAACGATATCAAATTTATGAGCCAAGTTGAAGCCGATGCCATCAATCGGCTTACTGTCGGTCTGGCAAATGGTAAACTTGATATGCTGGTCTTTGACGATATAGCATTGATTTCGGTAATTGCTCACGCCTTTGGTATAGAATACCGGACGCATATTCTCCGGCCCGAAGGGTTCAAACTGTTTGAGAATATTATAAAAGTTGCTATTAATCTGTACTAGGTCTAGCGGAGCATCGATATATATTTGAGGGCGCAACGACACTTCTGTAATGGTGTCACGCACATAAGCTTCGAACCTGTCTTTAAACGCTTGCAGATTCTCCTTAGGCATGGTGAGACCTGCAGCAAAGAAGTGACCACCAAAGTTATCCAGCAAATCGCTGCAGGAGGCAATAGCATCATGAATATTGAAGCCCGGTACTGAGCGTGCTGAGCCGGTAATCTTATTGTCGTTAGACTCGGTGAGCACAATCGTAGGCTTGTGATAATGGTCTACCAGCCTAGACGCCACAATGCCCACAACTCCTTTGTGCCAATGCGACCGAAAGACCACAGTACTGAACCGATGATGCTTTTTGTGCTCCTCTGTCATGATACTCAAGGCTTCGTCAGAGATGCTTTTATCCACCTCACGGCGGTCGGTATTGTCGGCCTGGAGGGCTGCGGCCAGCAGTTCAGCTTTGGCTCTATCTTTTTCAATAAAAAGCGCCACTGCTTTATTACCATCGTCCATACGGCCAGCAGCATTAATACGCGGAGCGATACTGAATACCAAATCTGAAATATTAAAATAGGTTTTGGACTGCACCAAATCCTTTATCACTTTGATAGCCAGGCAGGGGTTATTATTTACCTTCTGCATACCATGAAAAGCCAGCACTCGATTCTCACCGCTTATAGGTACAATATCTGCTGCTATAGAGGTGGCTACTAGGTCCAGATAATTTGCCGGAGCATCGAAAGGCAGCGACCATTTTTGAGCCAGTGCAGTGATGAGCTTGAAACCAATACCGCAACCACTCAGCTCCTTATAGGGATAGGGGCAGTCTGCCTGTTTGGGATTAAGAATGGCTATAGCATTGGGTAGCTCTTCATCATCCGGAAGGTGGTGGTCGCAGACAATGACATCAATACCCAAAGTTTTGGCACGAGCAATTTTATCTACAGATTTAATGCCACAATCGAGCGTGACCATCAGGGTGATATTCTGTGCATGACAGTAGTCTATCGCTTTGTCTGATAGACCATAGCCTTCCGAATATCGATTGGGAATATAATAGCAAATTTGCTCCTCGCTTTTCAGGTGGGCATATTGTCTTAAAAAGTCAAAAACGGTGGCTACGGCTGTAGTGCCATCTACGTCGTAATCACCAAAAATCATTATCTTTTTACCCTCTTTTAAAGCCGCGGTGATAGTATCTACTGCAGTGCTCATTCCTTTCATCAGGAAAGGGTCGTGCAGGTCGCTCAGCGAGGGTCTGAAAAATTTTTTTGCAGTTTCAAAATCTGTAATACCTCTTTGCGCCAGTAGCCGACAAAAAGTAAAACTAATTTTCAGATCATCCTTTATTTTCTGTGCAATCGCCTCGTCGTAGGGCTTTAATGCCCATACTTTCTCTATCTTCATTAAAATATCAATTTCTTAATTCCGGTATCACGCCATTGATAGGAGCCTGCCCATCTTTGAGTTTAAGCACTGGCAGGATATTGGGTACCCATTGCCATTGGTAATTGGTCCATTTAAGGGCATCAAGCTCACCATTAGCTACCAACGTGTGTTTGCGTTGTGGCTGACTTACTTCAGACTCCAACACGTCAAAGACCACCATAGAGCGCTCGGCATCCCAGTTGAGCGATACCTGAGCCCCTTTTTGGTATTCCATGACAAAACGATAATTTCCTTTTTCAAAATAAGGAGCTCCAAAGGTGACTTTATCGCCGGCAAACTGTAATACATCCATCATCTTGATAGTTGTATTTTGCCTATCATGGTGCACCCCAAACACAAAGTATAAGGGTTTGCCATCCGGTCCTTTTTGGGTAAGGATACGGTAATACTCCTGACCAAACCAAGTTTTATTATCAAAAACCTTATGGGGGTCAATCTCCTCAATTTTTTTGGAGTAATCTACCAGGGGAATCACCGTACCATCCGACTTTTGAATGGCTCCATAATATCTAAAGTGAGCCGGCGCATACTCTACCGGCCAATTGAATATTCTAAAACTTTTATCTTCGGGGTAAATAATATGAATTTTGGTAGATAACTCTTCAAATGGGTAAGCAAAGCTATTTTCCTGCTTGAGCACCTGGCTGAGCGCTTTTACAAAGTCGTGAGCATAACTGATACGTTCATCCAGAATGCCAATTCTGTTCATGGAGTCAACTGTGGGCATAAATTCGGCTTCTGCCTTTTTGAACTGCTCCAATGCTTCAGCACTCAGCTTCTGCCCCCAGAAGTGTAGGGGTGATAGTAAGAGTCCGCAAAAGAGTGTAATGCTTGCAATCCGGCTCATAGTAAAATATTAGTTGGTATTTGGTGAATGTAGCACACTAATAAGCTTGCTAATTTACAAAATCTCCACGTTGTAATACGATTTTTTAAATTTTAATGCTCCAAATAGCAGAACATTCATTTCAAAATGCTGATATATAACAACTTGTAATTTTCACTCCTGAGCTTGGCCTATTGCTTTGGCTTCATTCCATAGTTCATCCTGCTCTGTCAGGGGAAGGCTGGCAAGATTTAGCCCCCTTGCTGCCGCCAGGGCTTCCATTTGTTGAAAACGACTCTTAAACTTTCTGTTGGTTTGCTCTAGTGCAGCTTCTGCATCTATTTGCAGGTAGCGGGCATAATTAATCATAGAAAACATCATATCGCCAAATTCTTGCTCCATCTTTTGCTTATTGCCGGCACGCACTTCTGCACCTAGCTCCTCAAGTTCTTCTTTGATTTTCTCATAGGCCCCGGAGCTGTCGTCCCATTCAAATCCCACCTGTTTGGCCTTTTCCTGCAGACGGGTAGCTTTCACCACAGCGGGCAAAGCATCCGGCACGCCACTCATAACCGATTTTTTACCTTCTTTGAGCTTGAGTTGCTCCCAGTTTTTCTTCACCTGCTCTTCATTTTCTACCACCGTACTGCTGTAGATATGTGGATGTCGGCGCACCAATTTGTTACACACGCCTTCAATAACCTCTCCCAAAGTAAATGCCTGCTCTTCCCTGGCAATTCGGGCATAGAATACTATATGCAGCAGGATATCGCCCAGCTCTTCTTTAATGCCTTGCCAGTCTGTTTTATCGATAGCATCAGCGAGTTCGTACAGCTCCTCGATAGTTTGTAAACGTAAGCTATGAATGGTTTGCTTTTTATCCCAGGGACATTGAGTCCTTAGTTCGTCCATGATGCTTATCAGCCGTTCAATAGATTGATTATATGCCATTTTGTGGTAAGTATATATTGAGTAAAATAATGCTCTGGAAGTAGCGCTTTTTCAACCAGAAGAAATTTTCGGGTCGATGTAACAAATATGCCGATATGAAGAGCCATGTAAAAATGGCCACTGCAACCAAACAAAATTACACTTTTTT
>DATGQB010000245.1:0-2815 GCA_035304405.1 Edaphocola sp. | reverse complement strand
ATTTAAAAGAAAATTATTATGGCAAATAATCCACAAAATAGTGAAAAAAGCATAATAAATTATGGTTTTTGAGCTATTGAAGTGGATTAGAAGCAAGAATAATTTTATATAAAGAGTCTAATGCGTAATCTGGGTTTAACCTTTGGTGCTGTAATCTCTCCTTTGAACTGCGCCCAAATTTCGAAAAATAGTGTTTTCTTTGCTATAATATATTTATACTACTAGCAGGTAGTACGCACCAATGCAATTGCATGGGAGAGGATAAACGAAGTCCCTCCGGTAAAACACGATATGAGCTAAAAATTATGAAAAAGAAGTTGATTCGATTTATGTGGTTTTTATTTTTTGCCGGCATAGCCCTCTTTGCCTTAATCATATACGGCATTGAGAAGGGTTGGATGGGAGAAATGCCCTCCATGGCCGAGCTAGAAAACCCCTCCGCTGCAACTGCATCTGAGCTATACGATGCAGAAGGTAATCTTTTGGGTAAGTATTATATTCTAAACAGGTCCAACTCCAAGTACAGCGAGATTTCATCCAATGTGGTGAATGCGCTTATTGCTACTGAAGATTTTCGCTTTGACGAGCACAGTGGAATCGACGGTATAGCAGTTTTGCGCGCTGTAGTGTTCATGGGGAAAAAGGGTGGTGGTAGTACCATCACACAGCAATTGGCTAAAAACTTATTCCCGAGAGAATCTCATTCCAAATTACAGTTGCCTTTGATAAAGCTGAAGGAGTGGATTATGGCCGTGAAGCTGGAACGCAATCTTACCAAGCAGGAGATTATCACACTTTACCTTAATACCGTTCCATTTGGAGATAATACATACGGTATAAAAAGCGCATCGCTTACCTTTTTTGGTAAAGAGCCTAAAGATTTAAAACTTGAAGAGGCGGCTGTACTTGTAGGCATGCTTAAGGGTAACACCTTATATAATCCCCGCAGAAATCCTGAGCTGGCCAAGGAGCGTAGAAATACCGTTCTAGACCAGATGGTGAAGTATAACTATATCAATTCCGGAGAGGCTGCGGCTGCCAAGGCCAAACCTCTGGTGTTGAACTATAACAAACAGATACATGATGAGGGCATAGCCCCATATTTTCGTCAGGTGGTGGAGCAGGAAGTGAAAAAATGGTGTAAAACACATTTGAAAGAAGATGGTACTCCTTACAATATTTACAAAGACGGGTTGAAAATCTATACCACGCTCAATCCTAAAATGCAGCAATACGCAGAAGAGGCTGTAGCTGAGCAGATGAGTCAACTGCAACGTCAATTTGCTGCACAGCCCCAAATACGCACCGGCTCTATCTGGAACAAAGAGCAACCTAAGAAAGTATTGCAAAGGCTGATGGAAACTTCAGAGCGGTATAAAAATCTTAAAGATGCAGGGCTATCTAAAGATGCGATTGAGAAATCATTCAATACCCCTACGCGTATGACCGTCTTCACCTGGGCAAATAAAGATAGGGAGAAGGATACAACGATGACGCCGCTCGACTCAATCAAATATATGCGTTCTTTTATGCAGGCAGGCTTTATGGTAATGGACCCTGCATCTGGCGAAGTAAAGGCTTGGGTAGGTGGTATCAATCATGACTATTTTAAATACGACCACGTGAATATCAACACTAAACGCCAGGTGGGTTCTACTATCAAACCACTTTTGTATTGCCTGGCGGTAGATAATGGATATTCTCCTTGTGATAATGTAAGCACTGCACCTCAGCGTTTTGCGGGGCAAAAAAGCCTTTATGATGCCGGTGGTAGCAAATATGGGGGTATGTCTATGGCTTCTGCCCTAGCACATTCCATCAATAATGCCTCATTGTATTTATTAAACCAGACAGGGATTAAGAATTTTGTTGACTTTGCACACCGTTGTGGCATCAGCAGTGATATTCCGCTTCTGCCTTCCATTGCCCTTGGTGCTTCTGAAATTTCTTTGTTTGAAATGCTCTGGTCCTATACCATGTTCCCCTCTGGTGGAATTAACACGCAGCCTAGATTTTTGGTGAAGATAGAAGACAGAAACGGTAATGTGATTGAAAATTTTGTGTCCGTGCAGAAAGAGGTGGTCAACTCCAATACTGCATTTAAAATGGTTTCTATGATGAAAGGCGTAGTTACCAAGGGTACCGCTTCACGCTTGCGCTCTTCTTTCGGACTACTCGGAGAGATAGCAGGTAAAACGGGTACTACCAACGGACAGGCAGATGCATGGTTTATAGGTTACACGCCTGAGTTGCTTGCCGGCGTTTGGGTAGGTAATGATGACAGATTTTTACGCTTTAACAGTACCGCTTTGGGGCAGGGTGCGGCTGCAGCATTGCCCATATGGGGCTATTTCTTTAAACGATTATATGCAGATGAGTCTCTGGGATATAATAAAGATGCAGTGTTTATAGAGCCCGAAGGTTTCAATCTGTGTAGTGGCAATAATGCAGATTTTTACAATAGTGCCGGTGGTGGTACCAGCTATTATGAGCAAGAGTACGAAGTGCACAGAACTATATTGCCTCCTCAGGACGAAATTGAGGGCGAGATTTTGGAAGAGATACCCAAACTTGATAATTTATAATTCATCAATACGACATTTGCATACGATAATCCGAGCCAACAAGCTTCGTTGGTTCGGATTATTTTTATTAATAATCCTACTGAAACTGTTTTAAACCCAGATTACGCAATAGGAATTTAAAAGAAAATTATTATGGCAAATAATCCACAAAATAGTGAAAAAAGCATAATAAATTATGGTTTTTGAGCTATTGAAGTGGATTAGAAGCAAGAATAATTTTATATAAAGAG
>DATGQB010000244.1:0-5027 GCA_035304405.1 Edaphocola sp. | reverse complement strand
TACTGTTGTTACGTTCATTCTATTGGCATCATACAGGCGTTGCCAGTTTACCTGCATCACCTCAGGATTATTCAGGATATATTGTCTTTGAGCTTCGGCTGCTTCAGGGTCGGCACCTCTGGTATCGTACAGGAAGTAGCTAGGCAAGTTGCGATAATAATCCGGACGAGGGTCCATGGCATTATACCAGTCCAGCGAAGTATTGCCATTATATCCGGTTTGGAAACCTAAGGCTGTATTCCATTGGGTGCCGGCATCCGGTTTATGCTTAAAGTTAAGTATAGCAGTTGGTTGGAAGCTATTATTGATTCTGGAGTTTTTCTTCTCGCCATTTACATAGCCCCAGTTAGGATTGTAAAAATTAGAACCTACCAAATCATACACCTCTTGCATGGCAGGCATAGCTTTACCTCTGCTAGTAGGCGCACCAAATACGGTAAGGTGTAATGAGTTTGCAGCATTTATGCGCTTGCTCACTGCTCCGTAAAAAGAATAGCCATCATAGAATGTACCCGGAATATATCCTTCATCGGCCCATCTGCGCGAGCCGGCAAAAGAGTATGCCCAGCCATTCTTATTGATACCCGAGCTGTGCGTAACCATTAATCTATTGCGATAAGTGCGGTTAGAAATAGCATAAGACACACGGGTTTGCTTGCGCTGGTCTGCGGCTGTAGCATCTATTTGCGTAGCTCCTGTAAGACCACCAAAGCCCACCTCTGTAGGATTCAAACCAAAGCTCACCGTCTGATTACGAAATGCATCGTTCAGGCCTCCCCACTGACCAAAGAATGCGGCGTCAGACTCCACATCATTCATCAGCAAGCCATTCATATACACTTCCAATTGGTTGCGCTTATACCCTCTGATTTGAAAACGCATCGAACCAAAGGTATAAGATGCCGCAGACAAAAACGGGTCGCGGGATGCTGTGAGCACACCGGATACATTCTGAGCACTTACCCCATCATCATCACTATCAAAAAAGTTATCTTCAAGGGCTATAGTAGCGGTTTGTCCGGAAGCCATGTTCACAGCCTGAGCATCCACTTCAAAAGTATAAGTTCCTAAATCCACTACCGGCTCATTCACATTTATCAGCACCGTATCCTTGGTCTGAGCAGAAGTGTTCACTACCAGTTTATAGGTTCCGAATGGCACATGGTCAAAACTGAAGCGGCCAGCGGCATCTGAAACTCTCATGAGTTTTAGCTCGGGCAATGTAACCTCGGTTTCGGTCATAGGCACACCTGCTTTATCCTGAATATGACCATTGACCATTGCGGTCTGTGCCTTTGCAATTACCGAAAAAGAGGTAATTACCGACAACAATAAAATATGCTTCATATATGATTAAAAATATAGCTTGTTTTACTCCTCGGTGCTACTCGCCCGAAGTGTTACAGCTTTTACTTTCTGTCTAATGAAAATAAGCTGTCCACAAATTCGTATTTATTGAATACTTGTAAGTCTTCCATACGCTCTCCTACGCCTATATACTTTACAGGAATCTTAAACTGATTGGCAATAGCCAAGACTACACCACCCTTAGCAGTACCATCCAGCTTGGTAATGGCTAGAGAACTCACATCTGTAGCAGCAGTAAATTGTTTTGCCTGCTCCAATGCGTTTTGGCCCGTGCTACCATCCAATACCAACATCACCTCATGGGGCGCATTAGGAATATTTTTAGCAACCGAACGCTTTATCTTGCTCAGCTCATCCATCAGATGTGCCTTATTATGCAAGCGACCAGCTGTATCAATAATAATAACATCTACATCTCTTGCCAGTCCACTCACAACGGTATCATATGCCACAGAACTGGGGTCACTGCCCATTTCCTTTTTCACTATGGGCACTCCTACTCTATCGCTCCATATGGTGAGCTGGTCCACAGCGGCAGCTCTAAAGGTATCGGCAGCTCCGAGTAATACAGATTTGCCATTCTTCTTAAAATTATAAGCCAGCTTACCAATGGTGGTGGTTTTCCCAACACCATTTACTCCCACTACCAGTATCACATACGGCTTTACATCCAATGGCGTGTTAAAGGTCTTATACTCCGAGCTGGAGGCATCAGTGAGAATATTCGCTATTTCTTCCTGCAAGATGTTGTTGAGCTCAGAAGTACTCACATATTTATCGCGAGCCACTCTGGCTTCAATATTTTTGATGATGGCCACCGTAGTATCCAAGCCTACGTCTGCCGTTATCAGTGCTTCCTCCAGATTATCCAGCACTTCTTCATCTACTTCGCTCTTGCCGGCAATAGCCTTTGAAATCTTTGTAAAAAAATTCTCTTTGGTTTGTTTCAAGCCTTGGTCGAGAACTTCTTTCTGAACTTCTTGCTCCTTGTTGCGCTTAAACAGTTTATCGAAAAAACCCATAATAATTAGCGATGGAATATGCGGCAAATTTAAACCTTTATATTACGGCTACAAAACTTTAATTTTACCGAAAATTTCATTTCCCATGGAGCATACGATTCCTATTACCATTTGGCTTGCCGAGCGCAGTTATCGTATTCGTGTGAAACCGGAAGAAGAGCAAGCCATACGCCATGCCATTAAGGTGGCTGAGCAGCGGCTGGCTAAGCTCAGAAATGAAGTTTCCGGAAAGGATGAACAAGACTTTCTGGCCATGTGCCTGATGATGTATGCTACCGACCAGGTAACGGAGCAAAGTGGCCTGAACCCCGTACAGCAAGATACTATTCAGCAAATGATGACTGCTATTGACGAATGCCTAAAGGACTAAGCGACTCGCAGTTGCCCCTATGGTTCATTAGCGCTGCCTCACATTTCATAAATCCTACAGGCCATAATATGCTGTATTATTATTTCGTCTAAGTGTTAACATCGGGCGCAATGCCCGCTCCCTGCATAGATTTTCTTACTACAACTTTGTTGGTTTACTGAATTAATTTTTACTTTGGGCTATAAAACCCCACAAGGCATGATTGACAAACTACTGCGCAAGAAAAATATTAGTCAGTGGCAGCCGCCCGCCGACCAGACACCCGAACTGATGGGCGTGCAGGAAGTACCTGAAAATGAAGCCCAACATTCAGGAATGAAGCGCAGTCTGAAGGTCAAAGACCTAGTGATGATGGGTATTGCTGCCGTTATTGGCGCCGGTATTTTCAGTACCATAGGACAGGCTGCTTTCAATGGCGGTCCGGGGGTTATATTTCTTTTTATCATAACGGCTATCACTTGCGGCTTCACCGCACTTTGCTATGCAGAGTTTGCCGCCCGCATTCCTGTATCGGGCAGCGCTTATACTTATTCTTACGTAGTTTTTGGCGAAATCATCGCCTGGGTCATCGGCTGGTCGCTGATTTTGGAGTACGCCATTGGTAATATCGTAGTGGCTATCAGCTGGAGTAGTTATTTCAATAATATGCTGGAGGCGGTCAATATCCATTTGCCGGCCTGGCTTATTTCGGATGTGCGCACTGCAGAGGATGCCTTCAGCAAAGGTGCCAATAATATTCATGCCCAGGCATGGCTTACTGCGCCTAGTCTGGGGGATATGAAAATAATTATGAATCTTCCTGCCTTTGTGGTAGTGATATTGGTTACCTGGCTGGCGTATATTGGTATTAAAGAGAGTAAGAAGAGTGCCACCGCCATGGTCGTTGTCAAGCTGGCCATCCTTTTGGTAGTGATTGTTTTAGGATTTTTCTATATCAATGCAGAAAACTATGTGCCTTTTCTGCCCAATAATTTCAAAGGCGTACTCATGGGTGTCTCAGCAGTCTTTTATGCCTATATCGGTTTCGACGCTATTTCTACCACCGCAGAAGAGTGCGAGAACCCTCAGCGCGACCTGCCCCGCGGTATGATATATTCCCTGCTCATTTGTACGGGTATATACGTACTCACCGCTTTGGTCATCACAGGTATGGTGCACTACAGTGAGTTTGAGCATGTAACCGACCCATTAGCTTTCGTTTTTGAGCGTATCAATCAGCCTATTGTCGGTAAGATTATCTCTTTCAGCGCCGTTATTGCCGCTACCAGCGTTATGCTGGTGTTTCAGATTGGCCAGCCACGCATCTGGATGAGTATGAGCCGTGACGGATTACTACCCAAGAAATTCTCTAGCATTCACCCCAAGTTCAAAACCCCGGGCTTTGCCACCATCATTACCGGTTTGCTGGTAGCCCTGCCGGCACTCTTCATCGATGCCAATATCGTTACCGACCTCACCAGTATCGGCACTTTATTTGCCTTTGTTATCGTATGTGGAGGCGTCCTGCGCCTGCCCAAGCCTGCGCCTGAGCAAAAATTCAAACTGCCTTATATCAACTCTCGGTATATTGCCCCATTACTGCTGGCAGTGTTTCTTTACTATGTTTGGGACAGATTTATATACAACTATCAGCACTTATATGTCATAGAGTTTTCAGAGGTACTCTTTGTGTTTTACGTCATCGCCGCCGCAGGTATAGTAGCTTACGCCGCCTATAAGCAATACACATTGGTACCAGTATTAGGACTACTATGCTGTATGTATCTTATGATTGAGATACCCGTAAACAGTTGGCTGGTTTTTCTGGTGTGGATGGCAGTTGGTTTGCTCATTTATTTCCTCTTCGGATACAAAAACAGTAAACTAAACAATAAAGCATAGTTTTTCACCTTGGCTGCGCCGCTTACATGATTATGATTCAATTGATTAGGGCGTGTCCCGCCGCTGACTTCTGCTGTAGCCAATCTCGATGCAGACGAAATAGCATGTACCTATTTCACTTCTTGTATAACAGCGACGGGTCGGGTGAACTCTATTCTCAACCTTAGCATTAGCGCAACGCCAACAGCTCTACTGCGCGCTTGGCCTTTCATTTTTTTGAAGAGTCGATAATAGTTCGTCGAACTGATTAAACCCAGATTACGCATTAGACTCTTTATATAAAATTATTCTTGCTTCTAATCCACTTCAATAGCTCAAAAACCATAATTTATTATGCTTTTTTCACTATTTTGTGGATTATTTGCCATAATAATTTTCTTTTAAAT
>DATGQB010000243.1:0-4554 GCA_035304405.1 Edaphocola sp. | reverse complement strand
CAATAGCACGAGGAGCATAATAATATTGCCCCAAAAACGGTGTAACAGTATTTTATCCAATTTTGCAGTAAAACCAGGTTGCGGTTCTGCTTTATTACCCCGCTCCATTGGCGATGTAAGCTGCTCGATTTTATTGTACCTGGCCATTACTTCAGCACCCTGGGCTGCAGCCTTTTTAAATCCATATTCAGATTTGATATTCTGCAAACGCTCACTTTGGGCGTGTGTAAGAAAATTGAGCCGCTCGTTAGCGCAAGCGAGATGAAGCGCAGCGTAATCACTTTTTACTTCAGTAAGCATTTTAATATCCTCAAGCATCTTCGGCTCAACCTCTTTAAGAGGGATAAAAGCCGCTCTGCCTCCAATCTCTTGACCGGCAACACGTTGCAGCGCTTGCTTCAACTCTTCTGTACCCTCGCCTATACGAGGGTTTATGGCCACTACTGGTACACCCAAGAAGTCTGAGATGACATCCGCATCAATGGCGTATCCATTAGCCTCTGCCAAATCGACCATAGTGAGCGCTACCACCACAGGATGTTTGAGATCAATGATTTGAGAACAGAAGAGCAAATTGCGCTGCAACATGGTAGCATCAACCACCACCACAATCACATCAGGCACATATGCCCCTCGAGGATTGAGCAACAACTCATAAGCCACATACTCATCAGCACTTTTAGGGTAGAGGCTATAGGTACCGGGCAGGTCAATAACTTTTGCTTTAATACCATTGGGCAACTGAGTTGTACCCAACTTTTTATCGACAGTTACTCCGGGGAAATTTCCAACTTTCTGATTTAATCCTGTTAATGCATTAAATAGGGAGGTCTTTCCGCTGTTTGGATTACCCACCAGCGCTATATTCATGACAGCCTGACTCATAACTGACAAAGATAATTACTTTAGTCTTAAAGCAAGGTAAATACTCTCTTTTCGACAGTATCCTGACAATGTGCACATCGACGATAATGAGGATGATACCCGAAAAATCGCCAAAATGTGATTTTTTTGCACTAATTTAGACTGTTTTTTGGCTATTTAATATACAAAATATGAGACGAACATTACAGTTGGCACTTGTTTGCTGCCTGGCGATATTAATATCTGCATGTGGATTTGAAGAAAGGAAACAAGCTTTAGATGCACGGGAATCTGCCTTGGTGCAAAGAGAGCAAGAGCTGCTACTGAGAGAAAAGATGCTCATTCAGCTAGAAGACAGTGTACGTCAAAGCATTGCAAGGAAAGACTCTACCGAATTTATGCTCCAGCAGCTAGGCATAGCTCTGCCCGACTCACTAGCCGGAGTATGGACGGTGAATATGATGTGCACCCAAACGAACTGTACCGGCTTTGCAGTAGGGGACATCCGGAAAGAAACTTGGGTATTTGAGCAGGAGGATTCAGCTTCTACTGTATATGTTAAAGCCATGCAGGGCGAAACTTTAATACGAATCTATTCCGGCATTTTTGATGGTGCCGACTTTGTACTTTCCACACCAATCGGAAATGAAGCCCAGTCTGGCAAAATGAATGTAAAACTAAACCTAAACACTGCGTCGAAGCTTACGGGACAAAGAGTGATATACCAGCCGGATGGCTGTACTACTACCTTCAAGGTCGATGCCGAGCGCAATAAAAAACAATAGAAAACACCTATTTTTTTACTCCTAAGAAAAAGCAGATGACTTTATTGAACATATTGGACACCACATTGCCAATAACTGATCCGGTGCTCAAGTATTTAATTACTATCGTGATTGTGCTATTGGCTCCCATTATTCTAAACAAATTAAAAATACCCCATCTTATCGGCCTGATTATTGCCGGTGCGCTAATCGGACCAAACGGATTTGGCATTTTGGACCGCGATAGTAGTATTGTAGTATCTGGAACTACGGGCCTGCTCTATATCATGTTCCTTGCGGGATTAGAGATAGATTTAGTTGAATTTAAGAAAAACAAGTGGAAGAGCCTTACATTTGGCTTGTTCACCTTTGCATTTCCAATGGTAGTGGGCACATCAGCCGCCTACTATGTCTTGCATTACCCCCTGATGACCTCAGTGCTGATAGGCAGTCTTATTGCCTCCCATACCTTATTGGCATACCCAATTCTGAGCAAACTAGGTGCGGGGAAAGATAAAAGCGTAAATATTGCTGTAGGGGGTACAATGATTACCGACACCCTGGCCCTCTTGGTGCTAGCGGCTATTGTGGGTATGAGCAAGGGCACGGTAGATGCTGCATTCTGGCTACGCCTTTCAATTTCCATTGTAGCTTTTGGACTAGTCGTTCTATTGGGCTTCCCCATTATTGCGCGATGGTTTTTTAAGCGCATTTCAGACAAGATTTCGCAGTTTATCTTCGTGCTAGTCATGGTGTACCTGGGTGCGGTACTAGCAGAGATTGCAGGAGTTGAAGCCATCATTGGCGCCTTCTTGGCCGGTCTGGCACTCAATAGATTGATTCCCCATACTTCACCCTTGATGAATAGGGTCGAATTTGTGGGCAATGCCCTATTCATCCCCTTCTTTCTCATCAGCGTAGGTATGCTGATTGATTTTAGGGCTTTTGTCAAAAACACGGAGACCATCCTGGTGGCGCTGGTGCTTACGATAGCCGTTATTTTGGCAAAATACTTGGCAGCTTGGGCCACATCCAAAACTTTCAAACTAACAAAAGACCAACTAAATGTAATTTTCTCTTTGAGTATTGCACAAGCGGCCGCCACCCTTGCGACGGTCATGGTGGGATATAATATCATTATTGCAGAAACACCAAATGGTGAACCAATCCGTTTGCTAAGCGAATCCGTCCTTAATGGTTCCATCCTCGTAATACTGATTACCTGTACCATATCTTCTTTAGTAGCCCAGAAGAGCGGTAAGAAGGTAGCCGACGCTTTAGATGCAAGCGACAAATCATCAGGAAAAGAGGCAAGTAGCGGAGACAAGATATTAATTGCCTCCAATTCTGTGGAACATACCGACGAATTGGTACAACTGGCCTTGAATATCATGCCAAACAAGTCTGCTACCCTTCATGCACTGCATATTATCAATAAACATGACGCACCGGACGAGTCCGATAGAAAAGGCAAAAAGATTCTGGAAGCCGCAGTACAAACGGGAGCCGCAGCAGATGTGCCCATTAAGGAGATATTAAGATTCGATAATAACATAATCAACGGAATCAGTGGTGAGGTAAAAGCCAATAAGATTACCGACCTTATTCTGGGTTATAGTCGCACACCATATAGCTCGGCCAAAAACAAAAATTTCATTGCAGGATTATTGAATAACGAACAACAAACCACCTTTGTTTATAATAGCCAGCAACCTATCTCTACTATCAAAAGGAATATTATTGTGGTACCTAAAGGTGCAGAGAAGGAAATTGGTTTCAACACCTGGATGAAGCGACTTTGGAGCCTAGCCAAAAGCAGCGGTAGCTCAATAAAACTATTTGGAACTCAAGATATTAAACCCTTCATTAAAGTGATGAATGAGAAAAATGCGGTTGAGGTCCAGTTTGAAGAGTTCTACTACTGGGAAGACATACTAATTATCTCTAGAGAAATTGGCAAAAATGATTTAATAACCTTTGTACTAAGCCGGCAAGGCAAGCATTCCTACCATCATGCAATGGGAAAAATTTATACCTATCTGGATAAATATTTCAGAAATGTAAACTTCCTTCTGGTATATCCGGCACAATATAAGGCCGAAGAAGCTGATGATTTCTTCATCAAGGACAACACTTTCCTTAACCCTACTGTGGATATCCAAAGTATTGGGAAAGAAATTGGAAGCATATTCACTCGCGCCAAAGAGTAAATATGTAACTATTGCTCAGAACCTTGATCTAAACCATCTAAAGTAGTGACTGCCGACGAAAAGCTGTCTCCATTACCAGAGGCAGCTTTCTTAAGTTTACATAGCATATGGAACTGACAATTATTGGATAATTGGAATCCCGTCTAACTAATAGATTTACGTGCAAACAATGCTGGGCTGGTACAAAGATAACAGGATGTAATACAGAGGCTATAAGTTAGATAAACCCAAATTTCGAACAAAACTGCAGGACAAAGGTAAGCCCGATGCAGTCAAAATACTCGTTATTAAACCTATATTTACAAAAGCAACTTTTACAAGGCAATGACTGCAGAGTTGGCAAAACACTCGCCTGAGCGAAGGGTGGATTTGCCCACTGAACATCAAAAATAAACTTGCTCTACATTCGCGAGGCACCGTAGCGCGTAGGTAACCTACTTTATAACAAAAACTTTAGGTAAAACCAACAATTTATTCGTATTCCATCACTTAGACATACATGCAAAGATAGCAGCATGTACGATGACTCAAAAAAATCAGAATCAATGATTTGCTGCATTCCAAAACACGATAGCGATTAAACCCAGATTACGCATTAGACTCTTTATATAAAATTATTCTTGCTTCTAATCCACTTCAATAGCTCAAAAACCATAATTTATTATGCTTTTTTCACTATTTTGTGGATTATTTGCCATAATAATTTTCTTTTAAAT
>DATGQB010000242.1:0-4873 GCA_035304405.1 Edaphocola sp. | reverse complement strand
TGCGAAAGCTTCTGGTGTAGCTACATCTTCGATACGGTGGTTTTCCCAGAGCCCGTTGCCATCTCTAAAGGTTTGCAAGCCACTTTCTGCACTGATACCAGCTCCGGAAAGCACTACTAACTTTCTCTTAGCTAAACTATTCATGATGCCCGGGTTAATTCATTGACATGGTGAATAATATATGCAGCCTGCTCCGCACTCATTTCCGGATGCATAGGCAGCGATAATACAGAAGGCGCCAAGCGCTCCGCAACGGGGAAACTTTGTCCTGCCCCCTCTGGATAGCATTGCAGATAGGCCTGCTGCTGATGACAGGGTATCGGATAATATACCATTGTTGGAATATCACGGGCAGCCAGAGCCTTTTGTAGCATATCCCTGTCGAGATGCGAAGCAAGTTTTATGGTATATTGATGAAAAACATGATAAACATTATCAGCTTGCACCGGAGTAGTGATATTGGCATTTTGAGCAAAACCTTCATCATACACCTCAGCCAAGGCGCGGCGAGCCGAATTAAAGCCATCCAAATGAGGAAGTTTAGCATTCAGTACAGCCGCCTGAATAGTATCCAGTCGACTATTAATCCCTACCATATCATGCACGTATTTAGTTTTCTGCCCGTGGTTAGCCAGCGCTTTAAGCCGTGCGTATAACTGTTCGTCTTTAGCAATTACGGCACCACCATCACCGTAGCAACCTAGATTCTTAGAAGGGAAAAAGGATGTACAGCCGATATGGCCCACAGTACCTGTCATGAGCCTTGCTCCATCCTCAGTGCGTATATGAGCACCCATAGCCTGAGCATTATCCTCTACCACATATAGGCCATGCTGCCGGGCTATACTTAAAATAGCCTGCATATCTGCCGGTTGACCAAAGAGATGTACCGGAAGTATAGCCTTGGTACGAGGGTTAATAGCTGCCGCTATCAATTCGGGATTAATATTGAAAGTAGTCTCCAGCACATCTACAAATACCGGACGTAGGCCCAGCAATAAGGCTACCTCCACCGTAGCAAAATAAGTAAATGTCGGCATGATGATTTCATCTCCCGGTTTTAAATCCAATGCCATAAGTGCTAATTGCAGGGCATCTGTACCATTGGCGCAGCTATGCACCCATGCACCTCCAAGATATACAGAGAGGGCTTCGTTAAACCGGCGCACCGAGGGCCCATTAATAAATGCAGCACTATCTATAACAGAATGGATTGCAGTATCTATCTCATCTTTAAAACGCAAATACTGCGCCTGCAAATCCACCATTTGAATTTTATTCATTGATTTGAGCGTTATTTTTCAATAGATTTTAGGTCTAAGACTATTTTACATTTAATCTGATAATCGGCACAATCATTTCCTCCAGGCTTATACCACCATGCTGAAAAGTGTTTTTATAGTAATTGACAAAATAGTTGTAATTATTGGGATAGCATAGAAAAACGTCGCCTTTCGCAAAAATAAACTTAGAATTGACATTGGGCTGTGGAAGGCCGGCTTTTTTAGGGGCTACAATATCAAATACATCTTTAGCATCATACTGTAAATTTCTGCCATGCTTATATCTAAGATTGGTAGTAGTAGCTCTGTCGCCCACAGTTTTGCTAGGCGTTTTCACTCTTGTGGTACCATGGTCTGTGGTAATAAACAATTGCACCTGCTTATCGGCAACTTTTTTTAGCGCACGATACAAAGGAGAATGCTCAAACCAGCTCATGGTAAGACTGCGGTATGACACTTCATCACTTGCCAGCTCTTTAAGCACTTCCATTTCGGTGCGGGCATGCGAAAGCATATCTACGAAATTATATACAACTACTGTGAGGTCATTATTAAGATAGTTGTGAATATTATCTTCAAATGCTTTACCATCAAGATTGTTGGTTATTTTTACATAATCCCATTTAAGTTGGTCCAACCTTAGGCGCTTTAGCTGCTCGCCCAGCAGTTCCTTTTCAAATAGATTCTTACCACCTTCCTCATCATCATTTTTCCAGTATTGGGGAAACTTTTGCTCAATTTCCAGAGGGAGCATACCTGCAAAAATTGAATTGCGGCTATACTGCGTTGATGTTGGTAAGATACTGAAAAACAAGTCCTCATCAATCGTAGCGAAGTGGTTATTAATAATGGGCTCAATAGTTTTCCATTGGTCATAGCGTAGGTTATCAATCAATACCAAAAAGGTGGCTTGCTTCTTGCTCAAATAGGGCGCTATCTTTTCTGCAAACAGCTGATGCGAAAAGATAGGTAGCTCTCTGGTGGTCTTATTGATCCAGTCTAAATAATTTTTAGAAACGAACTTAAAAAACTCATTGTTAGCCTCTACTTTTTGGGTATTAAAGACCTCCAGCATTTCGGGGCTGTCACTTTTGCTGCTCATCTCTATCTCCCAGTATACCAGCTTTTTGTACAGGTCTTTCCATTCCTCCAGATTGGGATTGGAATTGAGCGTCATAAAGAGGTTCCTAAAATCCTTTTGATATTCGGTAGTGGTCTTTTCAGATACCAGGCGTTTGCTATCAAAAATCTTCTTCAATGAAAGCAAGACCTGATTGGGATTCACCGGCTTAATCAAATAATCAGAAATTTGCCCGCCTATAGCTTCTTCCATGATATTTTCTGCCTCATTCTTGGTGACCATAATTACCGGAAGGTTGGGGTAAAGGGCTTTGATTTGAGCCAGCGTTTCCAGACCGGTCATTCCGGGCATACTTTCGTCCAGAATCACCGCTTCTGCTTTGAATGACCGGAGATGCTCCAGGACATCATAGCCGTTGGTAAAGGGGGTAATCTCGAATCCCTTGTTTTTCAAAAACAAGATTTGAGACTTTAACGATTCTATTTCGTCATCTACCCAAAGAATATTTGAATTCATATATAATTAGCTTAACTCAGGATTATACAATTTACTGTTAGCGAATATCTATGAAATTTGCCTAACAAAAAACTAAGGAAACGGTAAATATATCTATCCGCTGCATAATCTTCCGAAAATCTCGGCAGCATCCAGAGGCTCTGTCTGCCCAAACATAGTATGACCGTGAAAAAATGATAGCGTCTCCACCTGTCATCAAAAAAGGCCGTCCGAGTCGGGACAGCCTTTTGACAAAACTTTATCATTATTAAGCACTTACCATCAATGGCATCAGCAGCATCAGTAAATCTTCACTATCAGGATTTTCAATAGGCTTAAAGATACCTGCTCTTGAAGGCATACTCAATTCCAGAGCTACCTCTTCGCCTTGCAGATTGTTTAGCATTTCAATAAGCAAGCGGCCATTGAAGGCAATCTTCATGTCTTCACCATTAAACTGGCAGCTCAATCGCTCATTACCCTCGTATGAGAAATCGGCGTATTGTGCGCTGAGGGTTACGGTATTACCTACTATATCAAATACGACCTGAGTAGTGCTCTTATCAGCAAAAACACTTACCCTACGTAGGGCATTGATTAAATCTGTGCGATTGATGGTCATTACAAATGGATTATCCGCAGGGATTACCGCTCTGTAAGGTGGATACTTACCATCGATGAGCCTACAGTTCAGGCTAGTGTTATTGGCCTGAATAAACAGATGCGTGTCGGTATAAGAAAGGGTAACACTACTATCGTCTGAAGGCAACCAGTTTTTAAGTTGTTGCAAAGGCTTTTTAGGAACAATAAACGAGCCTGTTTGGCTTGGATTGATATCTAAAAACATCAGGCGGATTAAGCGATGCGCATCAGTCGCCACAAAGGTGAGGTCACCTTCATTCAGCTCAAAATACACACCCGTCATCGCAGGGCGCAAGGTATCGCTACTGGTAGCAAAAATCGTTTTATTAATTGCCTCAGCTAGTCTTGCCGAAGGCACAGACAAAGTATTGGCATTTTCAGGCTTGGGCTGCTTAGGATATTCATCCGTTTTTTCACCTCCAATTTTATATTTTCCGGAGTTGCTAACGATTTCAATGGTCAGCTCAGCAGTATTGATATTGAAAGTAATAGGCTGGTCAGGTAAATTTTTGAGGTATTCAAGCAATATTTTTGAAGTAACACAAATCTGGCCTCTGTTGGTCTCACCGTCACCATCTACATGCACCTCGAGTTGAGTTTTTATCATTGTTTCCAAGTCGCAACCTGTAATCGAGAGTATATTACCCTCAAGTTCAAAAAGGAAATTTTCCAAAATGGGCATTACCGTATTCGAACTAATAATACCGCCAACTAATTGCAGATTTTTAAGCAGGGCAGAAGAAGAAACAATAAATCTCATGTTCGATATCAAATTTGAATTTAGTCCACAAAAGTAACATATCCCTCGCAAAAAGTAAAACTGTTTTTATACAGTAATGTGCATAGTCTTAAACCATCTCAGATAGGCAGCCTAAGGCCGAAGAAATACAGGAGCTCGAGGCGCTAGGCAGCTTATCATATAATACAATCGCTTGCGCAGACCATTTGCTCAGATATAGAAGGGATATATTTAGCCAAAAAAAATACGGCAAAAAGACAAAAGAAATTTTGCAGGAAATAAAAATCTCCTATCTTTGCAATCCATTCAGCAAAGCGATGGTGCGGTAGCTCAGTTGGTAGAGCAAAGGACTGAAAATCCTTGTGTCGCCGGTTCGATCCCGGCCCACACCACAAAAAGGCTTTCAAACATGATTTGGAAGCCTTTTTTATTTGGGATAATTTCAGTCATATTGCCATAACCCTCAATAATCTCCACCAAATTCTTGTATCTCATTAAACCCAGATTACGCATTAGACTCTTTATATAAAATTATTCTTGCTTCTAATCCACTTCAATAGCTCAAAAACCATAATTTATTATGCTTTTTTCACTATTTTGTGGATTATTTGCCATAATAATTTTCTTTTAAAT
>DATGQB010000241.1:0-3411 GCA_035304405.1 Edaphocola sp. | reverse complement strand
ATTTAAAAGAAAATTATTATGGCAAATAATCCACAAAATAGTGAAAAAAGCATAATAAATTATGGTTTTTGAGCTATTGAAGTGGATTAGAAGCAAGAATAATTTTATATAAAGAGTCTAATGCGTAATCTGGGTTTAATTGCCCTGGCAGCTATCTTGTTCATGGTTTTGTTTTTGGGCGTGTCCCGCCGCCGCTACCATCAGCCGGCATCAGGTATAGTGGGGCTTGCTTTGAGGCTTTCACAGCAGTTTGCGGCGGCGGGTCGGGCCATTACTTCAAGTCCTCGCAGCGCAGGCTTTGAGCTGATAAGCTATGCCTAATGCCGCTGTGGTCGATACTGGTATTGGTACCTGAATTACCGCCAGGCCTGCGCTGCTGCGGGCTTTACGTTGTTGTCCCTCACGCGCGAGTTCAGCTGCCGAAACGTATAGGGCATTTAAGGCAGGAATTGGGCTTTATTAACTTTCACATGCTTCGCTACGCAATTTGTCCATGGGTCCGGTTGTGCCATCTAGCCCATACCGTTGCAGGCGGTGCGAGCACTTAGAGCGTGTTGTTTTGTTTTATATGATTTATTGTCAGTATGATATTTATATGTAATGATGTTATAAGGAAAATCTTGGTAGCGCAGTCGGCAAAAAGCGGTAATTTGCGAATCGTTTTTATATGTCGTCACATCATTTTGTAAAAGAGAATCAGGAACCGGCATTGATTATTGCCAATGGAGCCTCTTGCCGGCCGGAGTTGTTGCATCAGTTGCTGGAGTGGTCGCCACTGGTGGTGGTTTTAGACTCGGCTATAGACCGAGTATTGGAGCTGGGTATCAAGGTAGATGTTTTGCTGGGCGATTTTGACCGTGAGGTAGATTTGGATTATTACCGCAGTCTTCAATATCCTTTGGAAATTGTACATACGCCCGACCAAAACTACACCGATTTGGATAAGGCTTATATGTATCTTATCAATAAGGGCATTAAAGCTGCCAATGTGGTATGGGCCACCGGCCGCAGAGCCGACCATTCCATTACCAATATGACCAATATTGTGCGCTATCGCGAGCAGCTCAAGATTGTGTTGTACGACGATTATTCAAAGATTTTTTTACTGCCTTACGAATTTGAGAAATGGTACCCCAAGGGGTACAAGCTTTCGCTGATACCTGTAGGAACGGTGACCGGAATAAGCACTCAAAATTTGGCCTATCCACTGTCTGATGAGTCCCTATGTATAGGGTATCGCACCGGCTCTTCCAATCATGTGGCAGAGGATGGTTTTGTAAATATTAAATATCAAAAAGGAGACTTACTCCTCATGGAATGCGATGATATGTAATAGCATGTCATGGAAATAGGTCTGTCAGTCAACATATGAAATTACTGTATCAATATTTAAGCAAGCACAAATGGCTGATTTTTATAGCGCTTATCTTGGCGGCTATCAATCAGGTGTTTTCATTGCTCAGTCCCTCAATTCTGGGTACACAAATCATTGACCCTTTTGCCAACAGGGCAGATAGTTTTAGAGCCCTTGGCGATGATGCCGGTTATTTCAGGGGTATTATCAGAGGCCTGCTCTTAATTATCGGAACGGCAATGGTGTCGCGTATCGCAAAAGCTTTGCAGGATTATGTGGTGAATGTAATCATTCAGAAGTTTGGCGCTGCATTATATACCGATGGACTTAAGCATTCATTACAACTGCCCTTTCAGGAGTTTGAAGACCAGCGCAGTGGTGAAACTTTATCGGTATTGCTCAAAGCCAGAGCCGATTGTGAGAAACTGATTTCCAGTTTTATTAATGTTTTGTTTGCTACATTGGTGGGCATCATATTTGTTACCATCGTGGCTTTTCGCCTGCATCCTAGTCTGCCGTTGATATATCTGGTGGGTGCCGTGGTGTTGTCGCTGCTTATCAGCTTTTTGTCCAAGAAGATTAAGTTTATTCAAAAGAATATCGTCAGAGAGACCACTTCGCTTGCCGGAAGCACTACCGAGTCTTTGAGAAATATAGAACTGGTAAAAAGTCTGGGGCTTACCGAGCAGGAGATAGAGCGTCTGAATAACAATACCATCAAAATCCTGAATCTGGAGCTAAAAAAAGTAAAGAGCATCCGTTCTATCAGCTTTGTGCAGGGTACATTTGTCAATTTCTTGCAGCAATGTATCATGTTTGCGCTCTTGTTCTTCTTGTATAAAGACGTTTTGTCGCTGGGTGAGCTGATGATGATGCAGTTTTACAGCTTCTTCATCTTTGGCCCATTACAGGAGCTGGGCAATATTATTCTGAGCTATAGAGAAGCAGAGGCTTCACTGGTAAATTTGCAAGGGGTACTGAATAAGCCGGTAGAGAAAGAGCCCGAAAATGCCGTTTACATCAATGCTATTGAGCAATTGGCATTTGAGCATGTGAGCTTTCAGCATAAATCCAGCGGCAGACCGGCGCTGGACGGGGTAAACTTTGTGGCCAACACCGGAGCCACCTATGCCTTTGTGGGACCCTCCGGCTCCGGCAAAACTACAATGGTGAAGCTGCTTCTGGGTTTATATAAGCCAAGTGCAGGTAATATATTGTATAACGGTACCGATAGCAGACAAGTATCGCTAGACAGCATACGCAAGCAATTGGGTATCGTAACGCAGGATACCCAACTATTTTCCGGTACCATCAGAGAGAATTTACTGTTTGTAAAGCCAGATGCCAGTGATGAAGATTTGATGCAGGCCATTCAGCAGGCTTCGGCCATGAGCATACTCCATCGGAGTACCGATGGGTTGGACACTGTGATAGGTGAGGGTGGGCTCAAGCTATCGGGAGGTGAGCGTCAGCGCTTATCTATAGCTCGCGCTTTGCTGCGCCAGCCCAAGCTGCTTATCTTTGATGAGGCTACCAGTGCGCTCGACTCCATTACTGAGCGAGAAATTTCAGAGACCATGGAGCAAATCAGCAGTATGGGCAATCAGATTACCATTCTTATTGCGCATCGCTTGTCCACCGTGATGCATGCGGACAGGATATTCGTGCTGGAAAAAGGTAAAATTGTAGAGCAAGGTACTCATAATGAACTATTGCAAATAAAAGGACTCTACTACGCGATGTGGCGTCAACAAGTGGGACAGGAAGTGTAGGCTGAGCCCTAAAAGCGTTACATCAAGCTGAGGTTCGGCAAAGTCAAGCGCTAGCTTGACTTTTACTAGCCTGGCAAACTTACTTTTTTTGAGCTATGAGCAGGAGTTTGGCACATTGAGGCCGCTACTAAGTTGTTGGCTTCATATAATCCCAGATTACGCATTAGGAATTTAAAAGAAAATTATTATGGCAAATAATCCACAAAATAGTGAAAAAAGCATAATAAATTATGGTTTTTGAGCTATTGAAGTGGATTAGAAGCAAGAATAATTTTATATAAAGAG
>DATGQB010000240.1:0-8778 GCA_035304405.1 Edaphocola sp. | reverse complement strand
ATTTAAAAGAAAATTATTATGGCAAATAATCCACAAAATAGTGAAAAAAGCATAATAAATTATGGTTTTTGAGCTATTGAAGTGGATTAGAAGCAAGAATAATTTTATATAAAGAGTCTAATGCGTAATCTGGGTTTATTCATGAAGCCATTACAGTCAAGGACATTACTCAAAAATAGCAAAATCCACCGCGATGAGTTGTAATTCCGCCCATGAAATGCGACAAGACATGAAAAAATATGGGCATCCCAGGCTTACTTGTCCTGAAACACCGCAAATAAAGCCGGGAAAAACGACTTAATAGTGTATTGCGAAGAGGTTCAACAAGGAAATAAGGAATGTCCAAAATTAATGCACTCAAACATTTACCCAGTCTACATTTCAGGATATGTCTATCGTTTTAAAAAGAATTCTCTTAAAAATAGTTTTGCAAAATTGATATATTTATGCAAAATTAGTATAGATGACACTAAATACCTGTCCCAAATGCCGCTCGAACGACTGTGTAAAGAGCGGTATTGTAAATGAAAGGCAGCGCTTTCGTTGCAAAAAATGCAACTACTATTTTACAGTGCAGAAGCTTGGCAAGAAGATAGATAACTATTACGTAATCAAAGCATTACAACTTTATCTCGAAGGCTTGAGCTATAGAGAAATCGAGCGCATACTAGGCATCTCCCATGTGTCGGTAGGCAATTGGGTACGAGAATTTAAAATAAAACGATTGGAGCAGCGGGATTACCACCCAAGCTACAGGATTTTTAGCCATAACGAGTTGGTGGAATTTCTAGCGCATAAGTCTAATCTAGCCGGTGCGGGCATGGTGATTACCGAGGTGGGTGATAAGTTTATGCTGATTAAGTGGGAGCGCTTTAAAGAATAGCTATATTTACTTTACAAAAAAGTATATTAAAATTTGTTTCTTCTGTCGTTTCATTGAATTTAGTGCTACAGAAACATCTGATAATTTTCAATCTAAGTTTGACGCGTCCCTAGACTGAAATTTAAGAGATGTCTGCCTCACTATTAATACAATTACGCATGAGAAACAAACTTACTCTGGCCCTCCTGCTATGCTTTGGCAGCCATTCCTACGGCCAGTTTGCTGACGAATATAAAGGAGGCTTTAACATTAAATTCAACCAAGATGGCTCCAAATACCTGCGCCTGGTGTCCTGGGGGCAATTCTGGATTCAAGATGCCGAAGGTAACAGCCCCAATGATGGTATTTCTATAAGACGAGCCAGAGTGCTCATGTACTCGCAAATCAACAAACGTTTTATCATTGTTACGCACTTTGGGCTGAACTCCCTAAATGACAACAATCTATCGCCCGTCGGCAAAAGCAATGATGCACATTTGTTTTTACATGATGCCTGGGGGGAATTTACGATTACCAGGCAGCTGCAAGTAGGCATAGGATTACATTACTGGAATGGCGTCTCCCGCATTAATGCTGCCAGCACACTCAACTTCCTGACCATGGACAACAATCGCGCTTCATGGTCCACACTTGGACTCACAGACCAGTTTGGCCGGCACCTAGGCGTTTATGCCAAAGGCAAACTGGGCAAACTGAACTACAGCCTTTCCGTAAATGATGCCCTTACCAATACCAGCGACGGCAATGCCAATACCCCTCTGGCTACCGGCCAGGAGAAATATTTGGGCAAAGCATTGCTCAATAAAGGCAAATATGCCCTTGCCGGTTATTTTGATTATCAATTCTTAGACCAGGAAGCCAATCTGCTCCCCTATCGTGTAGGCAGTTATTTAGGCACTAAAAGCGTATTTAATATTGGCGCAGGCTTCTTTCATCATGCCAATGGTATAGCTTATAATAACAATGGTAGTCTCGAAGGCAAAAACGTAAGCCATTTGGGACTGGATGCCTACTATGATGCCCCAATAGGTGCTACCGGCGGTGCCCTCACAGCCTATGCGCTGTATCAACATTCCAGCATGGGTGACAGTTATCTGAATGGCAGAACCAATGGCAATGGCTCACAATTCTATACTCATGTCGGCTATTTAATACCTAAACAAAGCGAAAGCGAGCCATTCAGAAATCGCTTTCAACCCTACCTCGCCTATTCCCACCGTGACTTTAAGGGACTGCCAGAAGCAGCGAAAGAATTCAGAATCGGTACCAACTGGTACATCGACGGACAAAACGCTCGTATAACCGTAGAATATCAAAAAGCCCTTGACTTACCTAAACCTCAGGATGACCAAATCACCATTCAAGCCATGATTTATTTATAATCCTTTAAAACCAAACCTCATGAGTAGCAATAAAAACAAAAAGCAAAGCAGCATATGGAGTGTTATCACGGCTTCCTCCATGGGAACATTAATCGAGTGGTATGACTTCTATATTTTCGGCAGTCTGGCAGTGGTTTTGTCTACCAAATTCTTTCCGGATACCAACCCCACTGCGGCATTTCTCTCTACCTTAGCCACATTCGCCGCGGGCTTTGTCGTGCGCCCTTTTGGAGCCCTCTTTTTTGGACGTCTGGGCGACCTCATAGGAAGAAAATACACCTTTATGGTGACCCTATTATTAATGGGTGGTGCCACGTTTATCATTGGCTGTATTCCTGCCTTTGAGACCATAGGCTACGCCGCACCTATCATTGTATTGATTTTGCGGCTCCTGCAAGGCCTAGCCCTGGGCGGGGAGTATGGCGGCGCCGCCACCTATGTAGCAGAGCACGCACCACAACACCAAAAAGGCTTCTGGACCTCATGGATACAAACCACGGCAACCGTAGGCCTATTCATTTCACTGTTGGTCATCCTGCTTACCCGCACCATGCTTTCTGCAGAAGAGTTTGACACATGGGGCTGGAGGGTGCCATTCTGGGTTTCTATTTTGATGGTATATGTTTCTTATCTGATTCGTAAAAACATGAGCGAATCTCCAGCCTTTGCCAAAGCTAAAGAAGAAGGCAAGACCTCTACCAATCCATTAAAAGAAAGCTTTGGGAATCGCTACAATCTAAAATTTGTACTTCTGGCCTTATTTGGCGCCACAATGGGACAAGGTGTGGTATGGTACACCGGGCAATTTTATGCCATGAGTTACCTGGAAAGAGTAATGTTTGTGAATTCTGAGCAAGTAATTACAATTTTAGTCACAGCCTTATTTTTTGGCACGCCTTTCTTTATACTATTTGGATGGCTCAGTGATAAAATCGGAAGGAAAGTAGTGATGCTGGGCGGCATGTTGATAGCCGTGCTGAGCTACCGCCCCATTTACAAAGCCATGTATGAAACCACCAGTCCGGCTTTGAAAACTGAAATTGCAGCGCAATCCAGCTTCTCTGCCGATATAAAAACTCATGGCGATGCCAGCGACTCGGTATATACCATTACCAAAATGTACACAGATGGTTCGAAATACACGGAAGTAAAAACCATTCCATTGGTAAACGGAGCGGCCAAAATCGTAGATGGTAAGAAGCAGGAAAAGCTTACCAAAACCATAGAAATTACCAGCAAGCAGAAATGGAGACTTACCTGGCTGGTATTTATACAAGTAGTATTCGTAACCATGGTATATGGCCCTATTGCGGCCTTCCTTGTGGAGCTGTTCCCGGTAAAAATCCGTTACACATCCATGTCGCTGCCATACCATGTAGGCAATGGAATATTTGGCGGTTTGCTGCCGGCCATTTCTACCTATTTCGTAACCAATGCACAGTCTGAAGGCAAAGCAGACTATTACCTGGAAGGGCTATGGTATCCGATAGTGGTTGCGGCAGTATGTTTCCTTGTAGGATTTATTTACATTACCAAGAGAATGACCTCTCGCCATAATGATTAACCATTAAAAATCTGAATTATGAATGCTATAAAAAGAATACTGGGTATCGTATGGATACTATTAGCCATTGCCGCCGCTTATTTTCTAATTTCATTCGGAGGCCCTAAGTTCACTTCCGGCACACAAGACGGTATGGTATTTGGCATCATCATCCTATTTGTGCTCCTGCCTTTAATCACATTGGGTCTGCTCATGTTTGGCTACTATGCTTTAATAGGTGAGTACGATGATGAAAAAGTAAGTTAGCTGCTAATATTAGCAAAATGTAAATTCTAATTGTTAACTTTCCTATTGAAACGAACGGGTCTTCAGACCCGAACGTTTCAGTAGGTTTAAGGGAAAGATGAAGAAACGACACGAACAAAAACTGATTATTCTCTCAATGGCATTGTTGGCATTATTCAACATGCCCTTCATCCTAATGTGGGAGGATGCCCGTGCAGTGTTGGGCTTTCCGGTGATTTACATTTATATATTCTCGATTTGGCTGTTTTCGGTATTGGTTTCACTGTTAATTATGCGCCGCTATGGTAGATAATATGTCCATATTAATCATATTGCCGGTGTATCTACTGGTACTCTTTGCGGTGGCGCACTGGAGCGAGAAAAGGCGCAACAACAAATGGACCAATAGCCCTTATGTTTATTCTTTGTCACTGGCTGTTTATTGCTCTGCCTGGACCTATTATGGCAGTACCGGCCTTGCTGCCGAGTCGGGGCTCAGTTACCTCACCACCTATATAGGACCGGTAATCATTACACCGGTATGGATTATTGTGTTGAGAAAAATTATTCGCATTGCCAGAGTCAATAAGGTCTCCAGCATTGCCGATTTTATCTCACTCCGTCATGGTAACAGCCGTTTTCTGGGTGCTTTGGTGTCAGTAATATGCATTTTGGGCGTACTGCCTTATATTGCTTTACAGCTCAAAGCCATCTCAGAAACGATACATGTGGTGACCAAGTCGAGCGGCTCGGAATATGTATTTCAAGACACCACCA
Organism: Edaphocola sp.; assembly: GCA_035304405.1. Lineage (GTDB taxonomy): Bacteria > Bacteroidota > Bacteroidia > Chitinophagales > Chitinophagaceae > Edaphocola. The sequence goes on along the minus strand of DATGQB010000240.1, from coordinate 3,947 downwards.
CCTATGTTGCCATAGTGCTGGCACTGTTCGCGTCATATTATGGCACCAGATATGTAGATGCTTCCGAAAAACGGAAGGGAATCATTACTGCCGTTGCATTAGAATCTCTGTTAAAACTCTTCTTCTTCCTTTTAGGCGGCATCTACATTACTTTTTTTGCATTTGATGGCTTTGCAGACATATATCAAAAGGCGAGTACGCTACCCAACTTTGCCGAACTCAACCGCATTGGTGGTGTACCGGAAGCGATTAACTGGTTCCTACTGTGCATGCTTTCAGTCTTTGCCATATTCCTATTGCCACGTCAGTTTCAGATGGCGGTCATTGAAAACAATAGGGAAAATCATATCAAAACGGCGATTTGGGCATTTCCCCTGTATCTGCTTCTGTTCAACGCCTTCGTCTTTCCCATTGCATGGGGTGGCAATCTCTTATTTGCAGACAATCCGGCTGTAAACTCAGACTTTTACGCCTTGCTGATTCCCCTCCATTTCGACAATAACATGATAGCCATGTTCGTGTTTTTAGGTGGTTTTTCAGCAGCGATTTCTATGATTATTGTTTCCTGCATCGGGCTGTCAACCATGCTCAGCAACAATATCCTTATTCCCTATGGCTTTGTGCGTGCATTAAAGTCTGGCGAGCTGGAAGAAAATGAAAAGCGCATTGTGCGCATCAGAAGAATAGGCATTTTTTCGATGATTATCCTGGCCTATTTTATTTACCGATATCTGGTGCTGGAATACAATCTGGTTTCCATAGGCATGATTTCCTTTGTGATGATTGTCCAGCTGGCGCCGGTATTCTTTGCTTCGCTTATTTGGAAAAGAGGTTCGGTAAAGGGCGCAGTGGCAGGACTAATTGTAGGACTACTCATCTGCAGCTATACCCTACTCATTCCTACAGGGTTTGGCGCCTATGAAGCTGAGCTGACTTTTATGCATAAGGGACCTTTTGGCATAGAATGGTTAAAGCCATTCCAGTTATTCGGCATCGATTATTTTGAACCTATTCCGCACGCATTATTCTGGAGCTTGTTTGGCAATACATTCGTATTCTTGGCAGTTTCGGTGAGCTTTCAGGGCAATTACAGAGAGCGCAACTATGCCGAAATGTATGTGGACATCGATAATTATATCACCAATCACGAAAATGCCTTTATCTGGAAAGGTGAAGCATACAAAAGCGACATTGTCAAAGTGCTCAACCGCATTCTGGGAGTAGAGCGCACCAACAGAGCCATGCGCATTTTCCAACTAAAATACAATGTGGATGAAAATCAGGAACTAGCAGATGCCCGGCTGATTAAGTTTTCAGAAAACCTACTCACCGGACATATAGGCACGGCTTCGGCCAAAATTTTGATTTCCAGTGTGGTAAAAGAGGAAAAAGTAACCCTTACAGAAGTATTGGAGATTGTGCAGGAATCTAAGGAAAACATAATTCTGAATAAAAAACTGACCGAGACCTCAAGGGAGCTGCAAAGGCTTTCTGCCAAACTGAAATCGGCCAATGAAGAACTTTTACTTAAAGACAAGCAGAAGAATGAATTTCTAGACACCGTAACGCATGAATTACGCACGCCAATAACCGCCATTCGGGCTGCCAGTGAGATTCTTTATGATGATGATGACACCCCGGAGGAGCTGAAAAAACAGTTTCTGCAAAACATCATATCCGAATCAGACCGCATCAACCGACTGATTGACAAAATTCTAGATTTAGAAAAATTCGAAACCGGAAAACAAAAAATGCACTTTGCCAGTTATGATATCCGAGCCACCCTACAAAAGGCGCTCAGCCCGATATTACACCTTATCAAACAAAAGTCGCACCGATATGAAATCAGGGTGCCAGACGAAATGGAACTCATAGATTATGACGAAGAACGTATTATTCAGGTATTGAACAATCTGCTGTCAAATGCTATCAAGTTTGCCAGAGAACAGCAAGGTAAAATCGTAGTCGAAATCACACAGGATGAAAGCCAGACTCGGGTAAGTGTGTACAATAATGGTAAAAACATTACTGCTGAAGACATAGATGCAATTTTTGACAAGTTTTTTCAGTCTAGCGACCAAACGCTACGCAAACCAATAGGCACCGGACTGGGACTAGCCATTAGCAAACAAATCATAGAAGCGCATAAAGGTAAAATATGGGCAGAGAATATGGATGTAGGGGTTAGGTTCACATTCGTACTGCCTAATCAAACAAGGGAAACATGAGGAAGATTTTAATTGTTGACGACGAACCAAACATTGTTATGGCATTGGACTATGCCTTTAGGAAAAATGATTTTCAGGTGTTTATAGCAAGAGACGGACAAGAAGCCCTGGACTTGCTCGAAAAAGAAATACCAAACGTCATTATACTGGATATAATGATGCCCAAAGTAGATGGATATGAAACCCTCAGACAGCTAAAACAAAACAAAAACCTGGCGAGCACCAAAGTAATTATGCTCTCCGCCAAAAACAAAGATACCGACATCGAAAAGGCGCTTAATCTTGGAGCAGATGCTTATATAACCAAGCCTTTTTCTATCAAGAAAATTGTAGAGCAAATACAAGAATTACTGAATTTATAAATGAAAAAAAGATGAATTACAATGAATTTTATGCCAAAAGCATAACCAACCCTGAGGGGTTCTGGGAAGAACAAGCAAGACAAATTAAATGGTTTAAATCTCCGCAAACTATTTTATCTAAAGATGAAAATGACTATCCGCTATGGTTCAAAGACGGAGAGCTTAACGCCTGCTATCTGGCCCTGGACAAACATATAGAAGACGGCTTTGGAGATGAAGTAGCCATAATCTATGACTCTCCTGTAACCCAAACGGTGCGCCATATCACCTTCAATGAAGCTAAAGCCGAAACGGCAAAGCTCGCAGGTGGGCTCATTTCTCTGGGTGTCAGCAAAGGTGATACTGTGATTATTTATATGCCCATGATTCCGCAAGCATTGTTTGCGATGCTGGCTTGCGCAAGAATTGGTGCCACGCACTCGGTAGTATTTGGAGGTTTTTCTCCTACCGAATTAGCTATCAGAATCGACGATTGCAAACCCAAGGCCATCCTGACCGCATCTTCCGGCATCGAAATTGACAGACTTATAGCCTATAAGCCGCTGGTGGATGAAGCTATTGTCATTTCAGAACATAAGCCGCAAAATGTGGTTATTTTCAATAGAAAATTAGGCGCGAGGATTCCTTTCAAAAAATATGACATTGATTATGACGCTCTGGTGTATGGCTCAGAAGAGGCAGAATGTGTGCCGGTTCCTGCCACCCATCCATTGTATATCCTTTACACTTCAGGCACCACGGGCAAGCCAAAAGGTATTGTACGTGATACCGGTGGGCATTGTACTGCTCTGAAATTCTCCATGAAGTATATTTACAATGTGCAACCCGGAGAGGTATTTTGGGCTGCCTCAGACATTGGCTGGGCCGTAGGGCATAGTTATACTGTTTATGGCCCACTCCTCAACCGCAATACCACTGTGGTATTTGAGGGCAAGCCGGTGCGCACTCCTGATGCCAGTACTTTCTGGAGGGTGATTTCAGAACATAAAGTGCGCACCATGTTTACCGCACCTACTGCTATTCGCGCCATCAAAAAAGAAGACCCTAATGGTGAATTCATCAAGCAATATGATTTATCCTGCCTCAGAACGCAGTTTCTGGCCGGCGAGCGCTGTGATGTAGCCACGCTGCAATGGTACACTCAGCACATACCGGTGCCGGTTATTGACCATTGGTGGCAAACAGAATCGGGCTGGCCAATGATTGCGATAATGATGGGTGTAGAGCCCCTGCCCTACAAACCGGGCTCTTCCGGCAAACCGGTGACAGGGTATCATATCCAGATACTGGACGAAAACGGGGAGCAATTAGACCCGAATGAAGAAGGTTATGTGGCTATCAAACTGCCTTTGGCCCC
>DATGQB010000239.1:0-12118 GCA_035304405.1 Edaphocola sp. | reverse complement strand
GATGTATATAAAAATGTGTTGGAGCAGGCTGAGAATTTTAAGAAGTATAGATAGCTTATAACCTCTATCTCCTTTGCTAATCTAGGAATCTTTTCAAAGCTCTATCGCGCCCGCGATGGCAGTGTATAGCCCGCAGCGGCTGGCAAGTATTTGCTTAAGCAGTGCGGGAAAGTTGCTGCTGAGGCACTTTCAGTATGTGCAGCATCTGCCACCCGCGAGGACTAGCAACGAACAGCGCGAAAAGGCGCCCAAATCAAAAAAGAAGATAATATTTTACGGAACTGGCTCCGAAGGAGCATAAAAAAAGCGCTGCTATGCTAGCAACGCTTGGAATAATATGTTCTAAGTGATTTATTAATAGAATCTGCCGGCTTTTTTTCTGCCAAAAACATAGCCTACGGTGAAGTTGAACACACTGCCGGGATTGTATTTGGCATCGGTTACGTTGGACATATTGCCCAGGCTGAGGCCGTAATTGGCTCTGATTTGCAGCCCCCACTCAAACTGATAGCCGATGCCAAAATAGGCACCGTAGTCGAGATTGCGGAACTCGTGTGGCTCGCTATCGCCCCAAACTACATCTCCGGTGGTCTCAGTAGTGCTGTGCAGCGGTTTTTTTACGGTCTCTACATACTTGCTTTTGCCCTGAAGTCCATAGGCCACATAAGGTGCTGCCTGAACAAAAAGCTTGCCGGTGTAGCGCTTAATGCTCCAGCTATACTTAAGATTAATAGGCACTTCTACAAAACTGAAAGCGGTAGTAGTCTGCAGCAGTGAATCCTCGGTGTCATGAGTGAGGCGGGAGGTGCGCACACTGTAATTGACCATAGGTTCTATAGAAAAGCCATTGCTTCCGATAGGTATGTCTATGCCAATACCGGCTTTAGGCCCCAACATCCAGTCATAGTAGGTAGTATGGCGCTCGTTGGCATCTGCATCGTAGGTGTAACCGAAGAATTTGCTAAGGTTTCCTCCAAACTCTGGAGTTACGGTCACCTGAGCTTGTGCAGCCGCGGCCACAGACATAAAGCAGGCAATAGTAAGTACTTTTTTCATGCAAGAAATATGATTAAAATCGTTTTTTCGCACTCAGTATCTGAAAGCGTATCAGCACAAAGTTAAAAACTAAAACGAAAAAAAGAAATCTCTTTGGGATTTAATTGCGTGGGCCATAAAATTATCTGCCTCATGGCCCCCGCTGATAAAAGCTTATGACTCTATGGCTTTTAATTTGATAAATTTAGTTACCTAACCACAGGGCGCCGCCTATGCTATCGCTGGATGCTCCGGTAACGCTCGACAGCACATTTGCTTCTTCTCTCCAGCGCAGCACGCCTATCAATGCCATGGCCAGGGCTTCTTTGTAGGCGATTACCTGAGGGTCGGGCACGACAACATTGATGCCTTGAGTGGCCATAGCCTCCTGTATGCAGGCTATGAGATGCTGGTGCAGGGCTCCGCCTCCTGTAATGAGCATTTGTGCGCCCGGATGGGGCCCAAAGCGTGCGCACTGCTTGCCCACCTGCTCTGCCAAAAACTGACAGTAGCTGGCAAGCTTGTCTTGGGTAGAAATGGCAAAGCCGTCTATAATTTGCAGCACTGTATCTGTAAATTCATTGGCCAGCGATTTTGGTGCCGGCTGATGGCAATAGGGCAGGGCATGCAATGCCTGTATAAGTTCGGGTAGGGCTTTGCCGCTGCTTGCTAAGGCTCCGTCCCGGTCGTAATCCATGCCCAGGCTGCGGGCGTAGTGGTTCAGCACCTGATTGGCCGGTGCTATGTCAAAAGCAATGGGCGCCTCAGTATTGATGGTGATATTGCAAATGCCTCCAATGTTGAGGCAGTATAGGTAATCTTTGAAAAACAGCTTGTCGGCAATGGGTACTATAGGAGCACCTTGTCCGCCCAGTGCTACATCCATATTGCGCAGGTCGGTAATAACGGGCAGCTTGCATACTGCTGCTATGCTTGCGCCATCGCCTATCTGTGTGCTGGTGCCGCTTTGGGGCTCGTGAAATACCGTATGCCCGTGCGAGCTGATAAAATGTACCTTATGCTGTAAATCGTGCTCTGCTATAAATGCGTTTACTTGCTCACCCATCCAGCGGCCGAAAGCGGTATGTAATTTTAAGAATTCCGGTACCGAAAGTGTGGCGGCCTTGGCCAACTGCTCTTTGAGCGCTGCCGGTAAAGGCAGGCAACTGCAATGCTGCAGTTCAAAAGACCAATCGTTGCGTACATCTGTAATGGTAGTATAAGCTATATCCAGACCGTCTAGCGAACTGCCAGACATCAATCCGATTACATGGTATATCATTGTATTTTCTGCTTCTCTGTTGAGCTGCAAATGTACTAGCATTATGCCGAAAAATGGCATCTTAAAGCGTAGGGCTGCATTTTGCAGTACTGCCAATGAGTATGACAGCGCCCATAGGCCTTATTGCCGCCTATTTTAACCGGAGACTTCATTATTACCCTGCCGATACGTATTTTTGAGCTATGATAAAGCGCTTTTTAAATTGGCGTAGCTATGCTATCCTTGTGGGTTTGGTGATTCTGGCGGTTTCTTTTTATTATATCAATCTGATTACAAAAGAAATGGAAGCTGCAGAACTGGAGAAGGTGCAGATAACCATTGAGGGCATTAAGCAGCTGAGCATTCCCGAAGCCAATACCGATGTCAATTTTGCCTACTTCATCGTGGGCAAAAACAAGGATATTCCCATTATTATGGTGGATGAGAAAGGTGATATTATTGAATATCTGAATATTGACGAAAGTCGGGTGCAGAAAGATAGTACCTACCTGCGCAGCAAGCTGGAGGAGTTTAAGGCTGCCAATCATCTTCTCATTACAGATATACAATTTGCCAAGCGCTATATTTATTATGGCAATTCGCCCATGCTCGAGAAGCTCAAATACTATCCCATGATGCAGATGGCGGTGATTTCGGTATTTGTGCTGATTGTGCTTATTGCGGTCTTTAATGCCCAAAAAAGCATACAAAACCAGGTATGGGTGGGCATGTCTAAAGAGACGGCCCATCAAATGGGTACACCCTTATCTTCGATAGTGGGCTGGATGGAAATTCTGAAAGATAATCCGGATAATAGTGAGTATGTAGAAGAGATGGAGCGCGATGTGCAGCGCCTGCAACTGGTAGCCGACAGGTTTTCCAAAATAGGTTCTGCGCCAGCCCTTGAAGAAGAAAATCTGGTGCCCCGCCTGGCCGCCATGACCCGCTACATGCAGTCTCGTGCCCCTAAGCGCGTGCGCATTACATTTGATGCCCATGGCACAGATGATGCCCGCTATATGGTATGTGGACCATTGTTTGACTGGGTAATAGAGAATCTTATTCGCAATGCGCTGGATGCCATTGAGCAGGAGGGGGAGATTCAAATCAACATGACCGATACTACCCGCCAAATCATTATAGATGTATGCGATACCGGTAAGGGTATGCCCAAAAATGCGTTTAAAAAGGTGTTTCGTCCGGGCTACTCAACCAAGAAGAGAGGTTGGGGGCTGGGTTTGTCGCTCGCTAAGCGCATCATACAGGAGTATCACAAAGGGCAGATTTTTGTAAAATGCTCAGAGCCTGGCAAAGGCACCACATTTAGAATCATACTTACCCGTTAGGCGAGTGGTTAGATTGCTTGTGCGCTTCTGCCGAATGGCTGATACTAATAATGCAGCAATATGCACTGTTTTGAGGCAGCTGATTGCCCCGAGGCAATACCTCTTAATGGATAAATAATGCTACTACATAAAATGTATTAAGTACCTTTGTGGCACTTATGTCAGAGCGCACAATAACCGAGATTTTTGAGCAAATCAGTCAATTAAAAGTGGTGGTCGTGGGCGACCTTATGATTGACCAGTATATTTTTGGCAAGGTGGAGCGTATTTCTCCCGAAGCTCCGGTGCCGGTACTTAGTATCAGCCGCAGAGAAATGCGTCTGGGCGGTGCGGCCAATGTAGCCCTCAATTGCAAGGCCATGGGTGCGGAGGTATGTGTGGCCAGTGTCATCGGCGATGATGAGCATGGGCATACCCTAAGGCAGATGCTGCAAGAGCAGGGTATAGACACCCATTTGCTGCGCTCTAGCCCTCAGCGCACCACTACGGTCAAGTCTAGAGTCATCAGTAGGGGGCAGCAAATGCTCCGCTTGGATGAAGAGCAAACCGACCCTTTGTCTAGTGCTGATGAGCACCCATTTATAGACGCGACTTTGCGCTTTTTGCAAATCCATAAGCCCGATTTACTTATCTTTGAAGATTACAATAAGGGGGTGCTTAAGGCAAATATTATTCAAAGAATAATAGAGCACTGTCAGCATGTAGGTATTGTCACTGCGGTGGACCCCAAGTTTGAAAATTTCCTTGCTTATCAGCAGGTTGATATATTCAAGCCCAATCTCAAAGAGGTAACTCAGGGGCTGGCATTGCAAATACCTGTTTTGGATATAACGCAGCTGAATGAGGTTCACAATAAACTTAGCGAGCATCTGCAACACAAGGTGACTTTAATCACCTTGTCTGAGCATGGCATATATTATTGCCAGGATGAGCATCAAGGTATCATTCCATCTCAGGTTCGTAGTCTGGCCGATGTTTCCGGTGCCGGAGATACCGTCATTGCAGTAGCCGCAATGGTCTATGCTGTAACCAAAGATGTGCAGCAGATGGCCGATTGGAGTAATATCGCTGCCGGACTGGTGTGTGAGCAGGCTGGGGTAGTGCCGGTAGATGCAGCAAAGCTTAGAGATATTTTAATAGCAAAATCATAAAAAGTAAAAGTATATAACGATGTCATTAGTAATCACAGGTACCATGGCTTTTGATGCTGTGGAAACGCCTTTCGGTAAAGTGGATAGAATAATTGGTGGCTCTGCTACTTATGCTGCTTGGGCGGCATCTGCTTTATACCATAATATTAAGCAAGTGTCTATTGTAGGATATGATTTTCCTGAGGCAGAGTTTGACCTACTCGCCAAAAGAGGAGTGAGTTTTGAAGGTGTGGAAATAAAGCAAGACGAAAAAAGCTTTTTCTGGAGTGGTCGTTATCATGAAGATATGAACACAAGAGATACGCTCATTACCGATCTTAATGTTTTGGCCTCTTTTAATCCACAATTACCGGAGTCTTACCTGGATTGTGAGTATCTGATGCTGGGCAATCTGGTGCCTGTGGTGCAGCAAAGTGTGATTAAGCAGCTGCGTAAGCGCCCTAAGCTCATCATTATGGATACCATGAACTTCTGGATGGAAACCGCCATGGATGCCCTAAAAGAAACCATGCAAATGGTGGATTTAATCGTACTCAATGATGCAGAAGCGCGTCAGCTTACCGGAGAGTATTCATTGGTGCGTGCGGCTCAGCTTATCCGTAATATGGGCCCTAAATATGTAGTGATTAAAAAAGGCGAGCACGGCGCATTATTGTTCTATGAAGACCAAATATTTGCTGCTCCGGCTTTGCCATTAGAAGAGGTTTTTGACCCTACCGGCGCCGGAGACTCATTTGCCGGTGGCTTTATCGGCCACATTGCCCGTGCTAATGATATCAGCTATGAAACTATGAAAACAGCGGTAATTATGGGTTCTGCCATGGCTTCTTTCTGTGTAGAGAAATTCGGTCCGGAGAGAATGAAAGAAATTACCCCTGCTGATATTCAAACAAGACTGAAGCAGTTCAAAGCCTTAAGCGCTTTCAATGAAGCTTTGGAATTAATATAATTTTCAAAATTTGAATTATGCCCAGAAAAACAAAAATCGTTGCTACTGTCGGTCCTGCATGCGATACTTATGAAGGTATTCATGAGTTGGTAATGGCCGGAGTGAATGTTTTTAGAATCAATTTTTCTCACGGTACGCATGAGCGCCACAAAGAAGTTATTGATATCATTAGACAGGTAAGTGATGATTTGTCTCAGCACATAGCCATTCTTGCAGATTTGCAAGGCCCCAAATTGCGTATCGGAGAGATGGAAAACAATGGGGTATTCTTTGACGAAGGTGAAATTATCACTTTTACCGGAGAACCTTGTATCGGCAATAAGGAGCGGGTATATATGTCCTATCCAGATTTTGCATCTGATGTGCAGCTGGGAGAAATGGTATTGCTGGATGATGGGAAAATAGATACCCGGGTGGTAGAAATAAAGCCCAATGGCGAGGTGAAGGTAAAGGTGATGACTGCCGGTATCCTCTCTTCTAAAAAAGGGGTAAACCTTCCGGACACCAATGTATCAATTCCTTCACTTACCGAAAAGGATTTGAAGGATTTAGATTTTATTATCGCTCAGAAAATAGAGTGGATAGGCCTGTCTTTTGTACGTAAACCCGAGGATATCAAAAATCTCCGTGCCATCCTTAAGAGTAAGGAAAGTGATGCTAAAATCATCGCAAAAATCGAAAAGCCAGAAGCTCTTAAGCAATTGAGAGAGGTAATTTTGGCTTCAGATGCGGTAATGGTAGCCCGTGGCGACCTGGGTGTAGAGCTGCCGGTTGAGCGCGTGCCTACGGTGCAAAAGGATATCGTGCGCATGTGCATCCACAGAGCTAAGCCGGTGATTATCGCTACGCAAATGATGGAAAGTATGATGAGCCGTACCCGTCCAAATCGTAGTGAGGTAACCGATGTAGCCAATGCCGTGCTCGAAGGGGCAGACGCAGTGATGCTGAGTGGCGAAACCGCAATGGGCGACCACCCGGCATTGGTAGTGAAAACCATGTCTAACATCATTTTGGAAGCGGAAAAAGAGGAAAGCGTATATAATCGTAATCTGGTGCCGCAGTCGCATTCGCCGAGTTTTCTGAGCGATGCACTCTGCTATAATGCCTGTAAGATTGCTGAGGATATCAATGCCAATGCGATTATCGGTATGACCCAGAGTGGCTACACCGGCTTTATGCTGTCGAGCTTTAGGCCTCAGGCACCCATATTCGTCTTCACCAAGACCCGCTCTTTGGTCAATCAGCTCAGTCTGAGCTGGGGCGTGCAGGCGATGTACTTTGCAGAAAGTGATGATTTAGACGAAATGATATACAAGCAAATTGAATGCCTGAAAGATTTGGGCCATATCAAAACCGGTGATGTGGTGGTGAATACGGGTAGTATTCCGGTTTCGGCTCACTTGCCTACCAATATGCTCAAAATCACCAAAGTAACCTGGTAATCATATTTTTGTACATTGATTAAGTAAAATCGTATTTTTAAAATAGCTTTGTTTCGGATTTTTGCCTTAATGCCATAGGGCAGGGCAGCAATCAGATTTATTGCATTTGAGATTTAAATTTATTATTCATTCATTATGGCTAGTACCACATTTTATCAAAGATTACAAAACGAACTGCAGGAAATAGAAAATTCCGGTTTGTTTAAAAAAGAAAGAAGAATTGACTCGGAGCAAGGAGCTGAGATATTGGTGAATGGCAAGAAAGTGCTCAACTTCTGTGCTAACAATTATCTGGGGCTTTCCTCTCATCCCAAAGTTATAGAGGCAGCCAAGCGTACGATTGACGAAAGAGGCTATGGCATGAGCTCTGTACGCTTTATCTGTGGTACTCAGGATATTCATAAAGAGCTGGAGCAAAAACTCGCCAAATTTCTTGGCACTGAAGATACTATTTTATATGTAGCATGTTTTGATGCTAATGGAGGTGTGTTTGAACCCTTACTCGGCGAGGAAGATGTGATTATCTCTGATGAGTTGAACCATGCTTCTATCATCGATGGTGTCAGACTATGTAAAGCTAAAAGAGCTCGTTACAAAAACTGCGATATGGAAGAGCTGGAGCAACGTCTGATAGAGCATAAAGATGCAAGAACGCGTTTTATCGTTACCGATTCTGTATTCTCAATGGACGGTACTATTGCGCCACTAGACAAAATCTGTGACCTCGCTGATAAATATGATGCGGTGGTAATGATTGATGAAAGTCACTCTTCAGGATTTATGGGCAAAACCGGTCGCGGAGTGCATGAATTGCACAATGTAATGGGAAGAGTGGACATCATTACCGGTACCTTAGGTAAGGCCTTGGGTGGTGCTTCCGGTGGTTTTACTTCCGGTAAAAAAGAAGTAGTAGAAATGCTGCGTCAGCGTTCACGTCCGTATTTATTCTCCAATACCGTTGCGCCATCTGTAGTAGGGGCTTCAATTGCCGTATTGGATTTGCTGAGCGAAACTACTGCACTTAGAGATAAGCTGGAAGAGAATACCCTATACTTCCGTCAGAAAATGACAGAAGCCGGATTTGATATTAAGCCGGGTACGCATCCTATTACTCCTATCATGTTGTATGATGCAGTGGTAGCGCAGCAGTTTGCCGCAAAACTGTTGGATGAAGGGGTTTATGTAATCGGATTTTTCTATCCTGTGGTGCCAAAAGGACTGGCGCGCATCCGTGTGCAGATTTCTGCTGCTCATGAGCGTGAGCACCTGGATAAAGCTATTGCAGCCTTTACCAAAGTAGGAAAGGAACTCGGCGTAATTAAATAACCATCACGCCGAAGGATACTTGCCTCATAAGACTTGTTTTAATCGACCACCGCAGTACGGCAAAATTCAGTAACCATGCTTTTGGGGGAGGTAGAGGGTGTAGAGGCAAGGCTCTTTATTTTTCAATGAGCATAAAGTAGCCGGCGAATGCCGTGCTATATGTTGACGTTAAAAACATGAAGAATTTACAATGAGTAATGTATATGTAATAGATGCTGTTCGCTCAGCAATAGGGAAGTATGGTGGTGCTTTAGCCTCTGTTCGTCCTGATGATTTATTGGCAGATGTCATCAAAGCCTTGGTTGCCAGAAATCCCAATGTGGATGTGAATGCTATCGAAGATGTCATAGCAGGTGCTGCCAATCAGGCCGGTGAAGATAATCGTAACGTAGCCAGAATGTCGGCTTTATTAGCCGGGCTGCCTATTACCGTGGCGGGTAATACCGTAAACCGTCTATGCGCCTCAGGTCTGCAGGCGGTGATGGATGCCAGCCGAGCCGTTCAGGCGGGCGATGGCGACCTGTTTATTGCGGGTGGTGTAGAAAGTATGACGCGCGCACCTTTTGTTATGGGCAAGTCTGAGCAGGCATTTGGTCGTGCTCAGGAAATCTTCGACACTACAATGGGTTGGCGTTTTATTAATAAAAAATGGAAAGACTCCTATCACCCTTATACCATGGGGGAGACTGCCGAGAATGTAGCCAAACAATGGAATATTTCGAGAGAAGAGCAGGATATATTTGCTTTGTCTAGTCAGGATAAATATCAGGCTGCTCATCAGGCGGGTAAATTTGCTGATGAGATTGTGCCCATAACCGTGGATTTAGGCAAGGGCAAGACCATGGTTTTTGATACCGATGAGCATCCAAGGCCATCTACCTTAGAAAAGCTTGCCAGCCTCAAACCGGCTTTCGTAAAAGACGGTACCGTTACAGCAGGCAATAGTTCGGGTATCAACGACGGCGCAGCAGCTTTGTTGCTGGCTTCTGAAGCGGCTGTTGAAAAATACAGCCTGAAACCCATGGCGAGAATAATAGGCAGAGCAGTGGCTGGTGTAGATCCGGCTATTATGGGCATAGGCCCTGTTCCTGCCTCCCAAAAGGCGCTGGAGCGCGCAGGTATCACTGTTGATGATCTGGGATTGGCTGAGTTAAATGAAGCATTTGCATCGCAGTCTATCGCCGTTATTCGTGATTTGAAAATAAATCCTGAAATAGTGAATGTTAATGGGGGGGCAATAGCCTTGGGTCATCCTTTGGGTTGTAGTGGTGCACGTATTTCTGCTACTTTGCTGCATGAGATGAAGAGAAGAAAAGTAAAATACGGTCTGGCTACCATGTGTATCGGAGTAGGTCAGGGTGCAGCGGTTGTGTATGAAAATATGATGCTGTAGATTAATGAGTATAAAGCAGGAAAATATCAAGCGCATCCTCGTGGTGCGCTTTTCATCCATTGGTGATATTGTGCTTACCACGCCAGTATTACGCTGCATCAAAAAGCAATATCCCGATGCAGAGTTGCATTATTTTACCAAAAAAGGCTTTGCAGGCATGATGGAGGCCAATCCTTATGTGGATAAGGTGCACATACTGGGCGAGCAGTTAAGCGAAAGTATCAATGCGTTGAGGGCCTTGCAATTTGATGTACTCATTGATTTGCATCATAATCTGCGTACCATCCGAGTAAAACGCGCTTTGCAGGTGAAGCATACTTATTCTTTTCCCAAACTGAACATAGAAAAATGGCTTTATGTAAGGCTTAAGTGGAATAAAATGCCACCGATTAGTATAGTGCAGCGCTATTTGGAGGCGGCAAAGCCCATAGGTGTAGAAGATGACGGGCAGGGTTTGGACTTTTTCATTCCTGAGGAGCAGGAGGTAGATTTGGGCCTTTTGCCAAGCAGTCACCAGCAAGGCTATGTGGCAGCTGTAGTGGGTGGCTCATTTGCCACCAAGCAGTTTCCCGCCAATCGATGGAAGGCCTTAATTGCTCGATTAGCTCAGCCAATAGTCTTATTGGGCGGACCTGAGGATAATGAGCTTGCTGCGCAGATTGCAGCAGAATTCCCGAATCAGGTCTTTAATGCTTGTGGAAAGTTTAAGTTGATGCAGTCTGCTGATTTGGTACGCAAGGCCAGAGTGGTTATCAGTAATGATACCGGACTCATGCATATAGCGGCCGCTTTTCAAAAACCATTGGTAAGTTTGTGGGGCAATACTACGCCATGGTTGGGTATGTATCCCTATTACGGGGGGCATACATTGAACGATGATATGAGTGCCCTCTCATTTATCGCAGAAAATAAACATCTATCCTGTAGGCCATGCAGCAAAATAGGGTACAATTCTTGTCCTAAGAAGCACTTTAAGTGTATGAATGACATAGAATTAGACGGAATAATTGCAGCGGTGGGCCGGTTCTGGGAATCGGGTGCTCAGGTATAGAATGAAAAAATAATTTGTTTGAATCAAATATAGTCTTTAATTTTGCGCAAAATTTTTGGAGCATGTTTGCAGTTGTAACAATAGCAGGACAGCAGTTCAGAGTTGCTAAAAACGATGAACTTTATGTACACCGCCTGGCAGGAAATGCAGGAGATAATGTAGAATTTGCAGAAGTCTTAATGACTGGCGAAAATGGAAACGTTGCAGTAGGAGCTGCAGCAAAAGCCGTAGTAAAAGCGGAAATCCTATCTCACGAAAAAGGTGATAAGGTTTTGATTTTCAAAAAGAAACGCCGCAAAGGTTATCAAATATTGAGAGGTCATCGTCAATCTTTGACCAAAATTAAAATCCTTGATATCGCTTAATTTATTTTAAGCAATAGTAATTAACCCTAAAAGTATTATAACGAAATGGCACATAAGAAAGGTGAAGGTAGCGTAAAGAACGGTCGCGATTCACGCAGTAAAAGATTAGGCGTTAAAATTTTTGGTGGCCAGCCAGCCATCTCTGGAAATATCATCGTTCGTCAGCGTGGTACTGTGTATCATCCTGGTCAAAATGTAGGTTTGGGTAAAGATTTTACTATCTATGCTTTGGCTGATGGTATCGTTCAGTTCAGAAAAACAAGAAACAAAACTTATGTTTCTGTTGCTGAAGTAGCTCCTGTTGCGGAAGCTTAATTTGTTTGGTATTTTTTTTTGCCATATATTTGGCTGAGTTATTGTATTAGCGCTTTTTCTAACTAATAAATCAGCAAGTATATGGCAACAACCCAAAAAGCCGCATCCAAAAAGGCTGTATCCGAACAAAGTACAGCTACTAAGAAAGCCGCATCAAAAAAGTCAACGGTAACTAAAAAGACCGCCTCGGATGCCGCCCCTAAAAAGGCTGCCACTAAAAAATCGACTGCTACCACAAAGGTAAGCACCGCGAGGGCAGCAACGGAGGCTAAAACCGTGGCGAAAAAGGCAAACGCGAAAAAAGCTGTTGCCGGCACAACTACTTCTAAAAAGTCTGCTTCTTCCCCAAAAGCAAGTACTGCTAAAACGGAAGCAACAAAGAAGAGTGCTACCAAAACCGCAAAGACTGCTAGCACGGCTGCAAAGGCAGGTGGTAAGAAAGCTGCAAGCAAAAGTGCATCAGCAGCGGCAACTAAAAGTACAG
>DATGQB010000238.1:0-5606 GCA_035304405.1 Edaphocola sp. | reverse complement strand
CTCTTTATATAAAATTATTCTTGCTTCTAATCCACTTCAATAGCTCAAAAACCATAATTTATTATGCTTTTTTCACTATTTTGTGGATTATTTGCCATAATAATTTTCTTTTAAATTCCTAATGCGTAATCTGGGTTAAATATTTCGTCAACTAGCATGCATACTAAAAGAAACGCTCTGCTACCACACCATATGTGAATATCATGTTTTCCTTGTTTGTGCGGCTTACTTTGTTGTAGGTGAAGCCGGTGGTGAGGTTTATCCATTTGTTGATTTTTATTTCCAATGTCGCGTTGCCATTGATGATATAATCATTTTTTATATCCAGTGAAGGTTGGTGCAGCAATACACTACTGAATTTGATGCGCTTATTGGGCGCGTAATTTATCCGCAGGCGGAAAGAATTACGGAGTGTTATGTATTCTATTGTTTCATTGTCAGAAGTATATACATTGCTAAACTCATGTATCAGGCCATTGCTCAATCCAATGTTGAACGGTTTGTTGTGAAAAATTGTGTAGGCCAGCCCGGCGCCCGACTGAAACTGCCGGTTTACATTCAGGGAGTAGCTCGATGTGAAATTGAATAATCCCCAGTAATAAAAAGCCCGATTCCTTGCAAATACATTGAAGTCGGCAACAGCATTCCAGTCATTATTGGTAACCTTTTGGGGGTTGCGTCCGTAAATCCAGGAGCCGGCACTATTGAAATGAAACCTTTCGAAGCGGGTGTTGAACTTGACGCCGTTGTTATAAAGCATGGTGAAACCATCGGCCGTTTTGCTAAAGTTGCCATTGGCGGCGATACGGGCTTGATAATGAACAGAGTCGTTGAATTGAGCATGGGCGGTCAAAGAGCAAATACAAGCAGCGCTAAACAACAATTTTCGCATTATAATTCAGAGGCTTTCTTGCAAATATAAGCTTTGAGACTTAGTGTGCAAAAAAGATTTAGTATGCAAACTATTGAAAATAACTGTGTTGCGAATTCCTATGTGGTATCTGCATCACTTGACATCCTATTTTTGGGCTTAGCTTAATCGTATTTATTTGTAGTTTCGCAAGCCTTCATTATATTAAGTATGAGTCGTTTTTGGAGTTTTCTATTGGTATTTTTGTTTTCAGCTGTGATGTTGCGGGCGCAGGCGCCTAAACGAGAGTTTAGAGCGGTTTGGATAGCTACGGTCGGCAATATCGACTGGCCATCGAAGCAGGGACTCAGTGCTGCGCAGCAGCAAAATGAGTTTGTGGCACATCTGGATTTTCTGGCTGCTCATGGATTTAATGCAGTAATCGTTCAGATTCGTCCGGCCGCAGATGCGTTCTACCCTAGCACTATAGAGCCATGGAGCCGATACCTTAGTGGTAAGCAGGGGCAAGCGCCCTTCCCATATTACGACCCGCTGGCATTTATGATAGAAGAAACGCATAAGCGCAATATGGAGTTTCATGCCTGGTTCAATCCTTTCAGGGCACTGGTATCTAGCAAGTCTAATCCCAATCCGGCCAATCATGTTACTAAAACCCATCCTGAATGGCTGGTCCATTACGCCGGTAAGGCATATTTTAATCCCGGTATTCCCGAAGTGAGAGATTATGTAAATAGTGTGATTCTGGATGTAGTGCGCCGCTATGATGTGGATGGCGTGCATATAGACGACTATTTTTATCCCTACAAAGTGGCCGGACAAACTTTCAACGACCATAAAGAATATATTAAATATGGGCAGCAGATGAGTCTCGAAGACTGGCGCAGAGATAATATAAATAAATTTGTGGAAGCCATGTACAAGGGAGTGAAGAAAGAAAAGCGCCATGTAAAGGTAGGCATCAGCCCTTTTGGTATTTGGCGCAATCAGTCTAAAGACCCTGCCGGCAGTGCCACTAATGGTACCAGTTGCTACGACGACTTATATGCAGATGTGAAACTGTGGGTGGAAAATAAGTGGCTAGACTATGTGGCACCACAGTTGTATTGGGAGCATGGTCATCGCCTGGCGGCATATGATGTTTTGGTGCCCTGGTGGCAAAATTTGGTGAAAGAGAGGGCGCTGTACATAGGTATGGGAGTGTATAGGATGGTAGATGCTAAGCCCGGCGTGTGGCAGGGGCCACAGGAAATATTAAAACAGATAAATACCTACCGGAGACATAAAGCTGATGGTGCAGTGATGTATAGTTTGGTAAGTTTTTCAAAAATTACTCAGGATTTAGGCCGGCAGCTGAAACAAAGCCCCTATTTTGGCACCATAGCCATTCCACCCACGATGCCCTGGTTGGGAAGTATAGCACCGGTGGCACCAAGCGCGAGTATATCCAAAAAAGACAATAAAAATATTTTGAGCTGGAATCAGGGAACGGTGATTTCCGGAGATTTGAAATATTTGGTGTACAGATTCCATAAATCCGAGCCCATTAATCTGGAAAACGCACAGAAAATCATATGCCTCACCCAGGCTACCCTTTTTGTAGATGAGGTAAACGATGGCCAACAGTATAAGTATGTCATCACCGCTCTAGACCGCTTATGGAATGAAAGTAAACCAAGCGCTGTGCTGGAGTGATGCAGCACCGAAGCAGCAGTAAATCTGCGCATACAATACTATGGTTTCCTAATTAAGTTTTACCTTTGCGCCCAAATATAAAATAGAAATTATTTTTTTTCATGGATCGTAATTCAATTATTGGTTTTTTGCTACTTATAGGCTTGGCCGTGGGCTATGTTTTTTACAGCCAGAGCGAAGCACAAAAGTATAGCGAAATCAAAGCAGAGGCTGCCAAGAAGGAGCAAAGCGCCAAGGCTCAGAGTCAGGCAGCTGCCACTGCTATTATTAAAGACACCAGCAGTGTAGTGGATAGCACATTGCCGCAGGCTTTTCAAAGAGCAGAAGAAAAAGTAACCACTATCGAGAATGATTTGGTGCGCCTGAACATTACCAGCAAAGGTGCTTATCCGGTGGAGGCAAAACTGCTCGACTTCAAAACGTATAATGATTATGTAGCCCAGAAGGACGGCGGCATGGCATTGTTTTCCGGAAAAGATGAAAACAAACTGGTATTCAAGTTGCCTATTGATGGCAAAGAAATATGGTCTGATGAGCTCAACTTCGTACCCCAAGAGCGTGCTAATGAGCGCCAGCCACTGGTAATGATTGCACAGCTGGGTCAGGGTAGAAGTGTAATACTCACCTACTCCCTTTCTGATGGTAGCTATATGATGGATGCCAGCCTGCGTTTGGTAGGTATGGGCGATGCATTGAGCAAAACTTCAGAAATTCCTGTTCAGTGGAGCACCAAAGCTTTGCGTACTGAGAAAGACCTTGAATCTGAGCGCAGAAATGCACAAATTCACTATCGCTTTGCAGATGGCGAACACGACTACTTTACTTTCACCAATAAGTCGTCTAATACTTTGGAGGAGCCCCTGCAATGGATGGGTGTAAAAACACACTTCTTTAACTCTACGCTGATTGCAAAATCTCAAAACTTTAGCAAAGGAGCTTACGATGCCCAAGTGCCGGAGAAGGACAGCAGCATGGTAGCCAAAAATATGAGTAAATTGGCTATTCCGGTAGCGGCTTCCAATGATTTTGCATTCGATTTTGGATGGTATATCGGACCAAATGATTACAATATCCTCAAATCTTATAAGATTGACATGGAGGAGATGATTCAGTTTGGTTTTGGGTTATTTGCCTTTGTGAAGTATATCGTAAAGTGGTTGATTATTCCTTTATTCAGCATGCTCAACGGAGTCATTGGTAATGTAGGTATCTGTATCATATTATTGACTCTGATTATCAGAATATTCCTTTCATTCCTAACCTATAAGTCTCAGCTTTCTGCGGCTAAAATGCGTGTGCTTAAGCCTCAGGTAGATGCCTTGCGTGAGAAATACGGACATGACCAACAGCAAATGGGTATGGAGCAAATGAAATTATACCGCTCTGCAGGTGTTAACCCATTGGGTGGGTGCTTGCCATTATTGTTCCAGATGCCATTCCTGCTTTCTATGTATTACTTCTTCCCGGCAGCATTAGATTTGCGTCAGGCAAAATTTGCTTGGGCTGAGGATTTGTCCACCTATGACAATATTCTTAACCTTGGTTTCAACATTCCATTCTATGGAGACCATGTAAGCTTGTTTACCCTCTTGATGACCATTTCCAGTCTTTTGCTGGCGCTTTACAGCAGACAAATGACAGCAGGCCAGGAAATGAGCGGTCCTAATGGACAGATGTTGAAATGGATGCCATTTGTTATGCCATTAATGTTCCTGGGATGGTTCAACAATTTTGCTTCCGGTTTGACATTTTATTATACCCTTTCTAACTTGTTGAGCTTGGCACAGCAATTTATCATTCAGAAATTCTTTATTAATGAAGAGAAAATTTTGGCCAAAATCAAGGAAAATCAAAGCAAGCCTGTAGTGGCTTCTAAATGGCAGGCGCGTCTTGAAGAAATTCAGAAACAACAGGCTTCGCGAATGCAAAATGGTAAAAGATAAGGTTTCTAGTTAAGACTATCTTTATAAACGGACCTGCTATAGACATGTAGCAGGTCTTTTTTCATTTTGTAGCGAATTTTTTCGGCACAGCATTAAACCTTAATTCCGTGCTCAAGTCTTAGAATCATGAGAAAGAACTTCTTATAATAGTTTATTAGGTTTTGGTTTTTTTTGATTAAGATGTACATGAAAAAGTTTATATTATTTGCTATATTAGGAGGTGGACTCGCCCTCAGTTCTTGTGAAAGACATTATGTAGAGCCTTATCCTCCGGTAGAGAATACCTACACATTTGTAGATGAGTTTGTGGACAACAGAAATGGCTGGGCTTTTGCGGACCAAGTGGAAGATGCCTATGGTGTGGTGACGGGTAACGGAACTTTTGCCTTCAGCTATCTGGACCCATATGGTATTGCATATTACCGATCTAAAGACATTAGATTCAATCCCGACAAAAACTTTGTATTGCAAACCAGAATAGGTTCTGACAACAATATGGGTTTGCTTTTCGGTTTTGATGACAGAACAGGAGCCTATGGCTACAGCTTCACTGTGGATTATGACGGCTATGTGGCTCTGTGGGACGAAGGTGGCAACGGAAATGGCAATCAGGATATAGTAGCTGTGGTAGAGCCCTTCAGGCACAATGCGGTGAACCGTAATGGCAACTGGAATGATTTGGTACTGGAGCAAGTAGGTAACAACTGGATAGGCTATGTAAATGATGTAAAAGTCTTCACGGTTAGGGCGCAGTATCTGGCCAAGGGTAGCGTAGGCTTTGTAGTGGTGGGTAATACCCGCGGCGAAGCAGATTATATCCAAGCCGATTTCTATTAAACTCGCTTCTTAAATATATATCATCAGAAGGGCTGTTCGTATGAGCAGCCTTTTCTGTTGCAGCGGGCAAAGTGGCAGAAAATGCTCACTACTTTGAATGCCGAGAGGATACCTCACTTAGTGCCCAACGCAGTACTAAAAGGAGGCAGCATTACCCATGTTAGCTGTACATTGAATCTGGTACTGCTCAAATAGGGTTAAACCCAGATTACGCATTAGGAATTTAAAAGAAAATTATTATGGCAAATAATCCACAAAATAGT
>DATGQB010000237.1:0-25427 GCA_035304405.1 Edaphocola sp. | reverse complement strand
TGACGAATATTTTTATTTTGTGGTGAGGTGCTATGCCGCAATTCTGGTATTTATGGAATCAATCTGTCTTTGAGATTTTAACCCAGATTACGCATTAGACTCTTTATATAAAATTATTCTCTTGCTTTTAATCCACTTCAATAGCTCAAAAACCATAATTTATTATGCTTTTTTCACTATTTTGTGGATTATTTGCCATAATAATTTTCTTTTAAATTCCTAATGCGTAATCTGGGTTTAACAAACAGCAACTGAGATTCGCAGCAGCCTATTACCGGAAGGTGGGTAGAATATACTGGTAGCATTATTCTAGGGCAAAGCAAGGATGGTTGCTTAAGGCATAGGCGACGCATAAAGTGTCTTTCTTCCCACCGCTTTAATCAATAGGATTATCCCTCTAAACTATATAAGTTGAGATTAGGCTCACTAGCATCAAATGGCTGGTATATTCATTATAGACTACTCTTAGGTCCTGATGGTGTAGTTAGCAATGAAAAGGGGAATACTAGACAGCTTTGGTCTGTTTGTAGCCCCATTCTTGTAGCCATCCGATAACCTTCTGCTTGTATTCCCCTTGGATAATTATTTCACCATCTTTGGCTGTGCCGCCCACGCCGCATTTGGTCTTAAGTTTTTTACCCAAATCCTGTAAATCATCTTCATTTCCGATAAATCCAGTAACGAGTGTTACTACCTTACCTCCTCGCTGTTTCCTGTCTATGCGCACACGGAGCTTCTGTTGCGCAGGGGCTAATGTTTCAATATTTTCTTCAACCGGCTCTGGCATTGCCTCCGGATTAGTTGAATATACCAGCGAGCTGAGTGATGACAATCCTTGTTTTTTATTCTGCTTAGACATAGTAAGTTAGCTATTTTATCCGAGTAATTGACGTTTTAGTTTCCAAAGTAAGGAATTAGTTTTTTGAAAGCTGTTGTACTGGATTACAGTAGCACCAAATGAGCGGTAGAGCTCGGCCACCCCGGGTATTTTACTGCCTTCAAAATCGAAGTAGCGAAGGCCGAGCTCCCTAGCTTTTTCGATTGCCTTCCACAACATGGCCGAAATGGCATAACTATTCATAATATCGTAGTTTAAAGCACTTACTAGGTTGTACATGGCCTGCTGGTCGTATAGTGTCCATAAAACTGCCACCAGCTCATTGTCCTGGTTGCGCGCTTCTAAGGAAAAGCTGGCACCATTGTTGATGGCATTTTCTTGCAGCTTTGCAAATTGATGCGCAGTGAAGCTGATGCGCCCTTTGTTTTTTTGTATGGCCTGATTCATCCAGGCATGTGCCATTTGGGGCTGTATGGGGCGCGCCACTATACTAAGCTCCCTCAGTCCTTTCTCGATTTTTTTCCTTCTTTTGGTTTTGATTTGTTGGTAAATCTCCTCGATTGGTAGGGAGAGGTCGATTATATGTGTGATTTTGGGTACAATTTCGAAATGCCTAGATGCAAAGAACTGATCAATGTTTTGTGAACATATAGGTAAATATTGTTCAAAAGTAGCTCGTGGAAGCTTACTATATGTGGTATGGATTATACGAAGTTTTTCGGCTTCGGGAAGCTCTTTCAAAAAATAGGGTCCGCACATGATTTGGAAATAGGCAGCCTGTGCTCTATTAAAGCAGAATGGGCCTTTTTTTTCTTTGCTATAAACCCATATGAGTACAGGTTCTCCTTGCTCCTCATGAATAAGCACCTCCCAAGGTATGCCAATAGTGTCTAGATACCATGGTTGATAGAATACCGGCAGTTGAGCCAGCAGTGCTGTATTTTGCTTATAGTAGGATTGGTGCATATCAGGAGTAAGCCTAATGGATAATACTGATGGGAAAATTCAATAATCTCTGTTATTTAAAAAAGAGGCTATAAATACAGCCTCTTTTTTAAATAATATTCCTTTATATAGAGTGTGTTACACCAGCTGTGCAGGTTAGGTCTATTTTTTCATTGATTTTTTGGCCTCAATACTTAGGGTAGCATGAGGTACTGCACGTAGTCTGGCTTTGTCAATAAGCACGCCGGTTTCTCTACAGATGCCGTAAGTTTTGTTTTCGATACGAATTAAGGCTTTTTCCAAGTTGTTGATAAACTGTACCTGGCGAGCGGCCATCATAGAGAGCTGTTCTTTCTCCATAGCCCCGCTACCATCTTCCATGCTATTGAGACGATTGTCAGACTCGTCACCTGCTTCGTCTTTTCTGGAAATCAGATTTTGGTAATAGGCAAGGTTGTCTCTAGCTGCCTCCAGGCGTTTCAGGATGATTTCTTTGAATTCGTTAAGTTCCTCATCGCTGTAACGATACATAGGGCCGGCGGGTTGCTCCGGAGGGTCCAGCACCGATTTGGTAGCCGGTGTAAACTTATTCAGCACCCCGACAGGTTCTTTATCTGCAGATTTTTCTTTTTTGCGATGCGTAATGATAGGCATCACTTTATCATCCTTTTTGGCACTACTTTTGGTGCTACTGCCGGAAGTTCTCTTTACGCTGCTATTTGCCACAGATTTAGTATTTTTTGCTTCAGTTTCTTTTGTTTTTGATAGTGGCTCTGTAGTAGTCTTTTCCGTTTTAACCTGCACTTTTGGTGTTTCGGCTACGGCACTAGCTTTTTTAGGAGCCGCTTTTGTGGGTGTAGTTTTAGCAACTTTAGTACTACTTTTTTTAGCAGTAGCTTCTTTTTTAGTAGCAACATCAGCCTTAGGGGCTGCTGCTGCTTTTTTAGTAGCAGTTTTTTTGGTTGCCGTAGGAGCTTTTTTAGCTACCTTTTTATCTTCCTTATCTTCCTTGGCTACCGTTGCTTTTTTTGCAGCACTTGCCTTAGGGGCTGCTGCTTTTTTGGCAACAGTAGATTTTTTAGGTGCGGCCTTTTCAGCTTTTGAGGAAGTTGTAGTTTTTTTGGTGGCCATAATTACGAAATTTTTGAAATAAAGACGGCTAGCTCCTGATTGTTGACTTCAATCACTATACCATCAGAAATATTGTTTACCATTTCAACCTTTTCTGCCAATAGTTCATTGGCAATGTAGGTCATGTTATTTTGTACTGCCTTGGCAATCACATCATTATGCTCTATCTGCACTATTATCTTATCGGTAAGTTCAAGTGCTTTGTCTTTTCTGATTTTTTGTATCCTGTTTACCAGTTCTCTCGCATTACCTTCGTCTAATAAGGTGTCATTGAGCGATATGTCCAGTGCTACGGTGTTGCCATCTTTGCTAGCCACAGACCATCCCGGAATGTCCTCTACAGTGATTTCCACATCTTCGAGTTCAATTACTATTGGCGTATCCTCTACAGTTACTTCCAATTGTTTATTGCGCTCAAGTGTCTCAATAGTAGCGGTGTCCATACTGTTAATCAGGGCAGCTACTGCTTTCATTTTTGCCCCTACTTTCTTGCCCAGGGTTTTAAAGTTGGGCTTGATGCGCTTTTTGAAGAAGCTGTCATCGCTAAGTAAGTCCATTTCTTTTACATTGACTTCAGACAAAATCAAATCTTTAATCAATTGCATTTGGCTTACTTCGTCTTCATTCAGCACGGGCACCAGTATTTTCTGTAAAGGCTGGCGTACTTTGATATTTACTTTCTTGCGAATAGACAATACCAAAGAACAAATGTCCTGAGCCTTTTGCATTCTTGCTTCCAGAGCCAAATCCATCGCAGCAGTTTTAGCTACCGGGAAGGATGCATGATGCACAGACGCTACATCATGACGTTGGCTCACCTGATTCAGATTGTTGAATAACCAGTCGGCAAAATATGGGCTTACCGGTGCAATCAACAAACTTAAGGTTTCTAAGCATTCAAACAAAGTTTGATATGCACAAATTTTATCAAATTCATATTCACCTTTCCAAAATCTACGGCGGCACAATCTCACATACCAGTTAGATAGTTGCTCGTCCACAAACTGTTCGATGGCGCGGCCCGCCTGTGTAGGCTCATAGTCGTTCAGCATTTTGGTTACATGCGCCACCAGAGAGTTGAGCGCAGAGAGTATCCAGCGGTCTATCTCCGGACGCTCTGCCACCGGAATATAGTCTTCTTTGAACGCAAAGCCGTCGACATTGGCATATAATGCGAAGAATTGATATGTATTGTATAGTGTACCGAAGAATTTTCGTTGCACTTCTTCAATACCCTTAGGGTCAAATTTTAAACTTTCCCATGGAGAGGCATTGGTAATCAAATACCATCTGGTAGCATCAGCGCTGTAGCGCTCTATGGTTTCAAATGGGTCTACCACATTACCCAGACGTTTACTCATTTTGTTGCCGTCCTTGTCTAGCACCAAGCCATTGGCAATAACCGTTTTGTAGGCTATGCCCGGTAAAGGTTTGGCACTAGGGTCAATGCCGGCTTTCTGCAGTTCTTCTTCAATGCTTTCTTTTAGCAAGCCTGCCAATGCATGTAGGGTATAGAACCAGCCGCGGGTTTGGTCTACACCTTCTGCGATAAAATCTGCAGGATAGTTTTGAGCAAACACCTCATGATTTTCAAATGGGAAATGCCATTGAGCGAAAGGCATGGCGCCACTATCAAACCACACATCTATAAGGTCTGGCTCGCGGTACATTGGTTCGTTGTTATTATCTACCAGCACGATATCGTCCACTACGGGTTTGTGTAAATCTGTAAGTGGCAGCTTAATATCTTTGCTATAACCTGCGGCCTGAGCTTTTTTAATTTCCGCTTCCAACTCAGCTATAGAGCCTATGCATTTTTGAGTGCCGCTAGCAGATGTCCAGATTGGCAGTGGTGTGCCCCAATAGCGGCTTCTGCTCAGGTTCCAGTCCACCATATTCTCCAGCCAGTTGCCAAAGCGTCCTTCGCCGGTGGCTTTAGGTTTCCAGTTGATAGTTTTATTAAGTTGTACCAAACGGTCTTTCTGAGCAGTAGTTTTGATAAACCAAGCATCAAGCGGATAATAAATAACCGGTTTGTCGGTACGCCAGCAGTGTGGATAGCTGTGTTCGTATTTTTCTACTTTAAAAGCCTGTCCTTTTTGTTTCAGGTCCACGCAGATGTCCACATTTACATCCACATAATCGGCTTCGTCTTTATAATTCTTTACAAATCTGCCGCTGTAAGGACCGGTTCCGGCTACGAATTTACCTTCTCTGTCCACTAGCGTAAAGATGCCCAGATTGTTTTTTTGTCCTACTCTATAGTCGTCGGCACCAAAAGCAGGTGCGGTGTGCACTATACCGGTACCATCCTCAGTAGTAACGAAGTCGCCAGCAATTACACGGAATGGATTGCCACCGCTCAATTCAGGTTTGTTGCTTTCAAATGGCAGTAATTGTTCGTATTGGAGTCCTACCAGCTCTTCGCCTTTAAATTTACGTAGCACCTGCCAAGGCAGTATTTTAGAGCTGCTATCCCAGTTTTCGATATCCAGATTTTCGCCTTCTGCTTTGAAATATTTATGCAGCAGGGCTTCTGCCAGCACTACCTTTTGTATCTCATGAGTATAAGGGTTGCGTGTGGCTACCAAAACATAGTCGATTGCTGCCCCAACGGTAAGACCGGTATTCGAAGGCAGTGTCCATGGGGTAGTGGTCCAGGCCATGAAATATATCTGAGTGTCCTGCTCTTCTACGCCCAGTGCCTTTCTCGAATCTGCAGCCACTCTAAACATAACGGTGGCAGAAGTGTCTTTTACGTTTTTATAAGTGCCCGGTTGGTTGAGCTCGTGCGAACTCAGACCTGTACCAGCAGCAGGCGAGTAAGGTTGAATGCTTACGCTTTTGTATAAATAGCCTTTCTTGTATAATGCAGATAGTGCCCACCACAGACTTTCAATATAATTATTGTCAAATGTGATGTATGGGTTTTCCAAATCTACCCAGTAACCCATCTTTTTGGTAATGCCATCCCATTTGTCTTTGTATTTCATTACCTCCTTGCGGCAAGCGGCATTATAATCGGCTACAGAGATTTTTTTACCAATATCTTCTTTGGTAATGCCTAGCATTTTTTCTACGCCCAGCTCTACAGGCAAGCCATGCGTATCCCAGCCGGCTTTACGCTTTACCTGAAAGCCTTGCATGGTTTTGTAGCGGCATACCATATCTTTCAAAGTACGCGAAATCACATGGTGAATACCGGGCATTCCATTTGCAGAAGGCGGCCCTTCGTAAAACACAAATGCCGGCGCATTTTCTCGTTTGGCAATACTTTCTTGAAAGAAATTTCCTTCTTCCCAAATGCGAGCCCACTCTTGCTCTATGGCGGGCATATTCAACTGTTTATATTCTTTGTACTTATTGCTCATTTGCTATGGGGCACAATTTGTCTAAAAAAATTCGTGCAAAGTTACGATTTTATGCGCTATACAGCAAATGAGCATGATTTGTCAGATGGTGAAGTATAATATGTTGAATATTAAACCTTTGCATTTGTTGTTGGGTTGCGGTTCCATCGCTGTTAGGTATTTGAACTTTTTTTCTTGATGATAGCTCAGGATACCGAGCGGCTGAGTGCATTCTTTGATTATACCTGTTCTTGGTGGTTTGATTCTGACAATCGTTCATAGGGAATAGGGTAATAGCATGCGCGTTGTATGATACTGCAGGTAAATTCTTATATGAGCGTAAGAAGTTAAATGCTGGTTTTGCCGCCGGGCTCTTTTTGAAGCCGTGTAATTTCTAGACCCCGAATTCGCGCCTTATTTATAGACAATAATACCTCTTTCGGTCCACACTTACGCAATGCCTTAGGTTGTGCCAAAAAAGCCTCTTTCATCCGGCACTGGATGGAAAGAGGCTTTTGGGTAACGATTTTAATCTGATTCCCTTAATCCCAAATATATTGGTTTTTGTTCATGAGTGTAGCCTCGCCGGTAATAGTTTGTTCGCCGGTTGCTACATCAAACACTTCGCAGGTATAAGTGGCGCGGTGTTTGTCGGGAAATATTTCTTTTACGGTAATTACCCCCACGTATTTGCGGTCGGTAAACATGGGGCGGAGCCATTTTATGCTTTGAGACATATATACGGTACCATCGGCATACCACAAGGTGCCAAATATTCGGGTGAAGATACTTGCACCTAAAAAGCCATGTATGATTCTGCGGCCAAACATGCTATTGCGGCCGGCTTCTTCATCTATATGTAAGGGGTTAGTATCGCCGCTTACCTTGGCATACATGTCCACATCTTCTTGAGTATAACTGAATTCTTGTTTAAACTGATCGCCAATTTTGAACATAGTGTAGTGAATTTTGATAGATTAAGAGTTTAATGTAAATGTAAGGACTAAATAAAGCTTTTTCTTAATAAAATCAAAATCTTTTATGGGATTTTATTAAATATTGAGCTGTGTTTATTGCTGCGCCATGTTTTGGCGCAGTCGCTTCCTTGTTTTGCATAAAAACTAAGGAATATGGAAGCACTAAAGCAAGTACAACAATTTCAACACTCTTTTATTCAGGCACCAAAAGAGGCCCAAACGATACCTTTTTTTCCCTATTATGATCTGGTAGTGGCGGCTTTGAGTGAATTTGACAATAGCATAATACCTTACTCGGTGATGCTGGAGATTGCCCAACAGGAGGTGGAGCTTTTGCTGATAGCAAAGGCCAATAATCCCAATAAGCTGCATATTGAGCCTTTGGTACAGCGCAATGTGAGACTGGCAGTGCTCAACAAAATGCAAAGAATGATGGCTTAGGGCTTTGTGAGCGGGGCAAATTGGTATTATTGGTCAGCCTTGGCTATCTTTGCCTAATTTTTTTGCATTATGAAGCGTACGAATTTGTTGTCATGGTTTGGATACGTGGCTAGTCTGGAAGGAGTATCCTATATTTTGGTATTCATAAACATGCTTATCGTTAAGCGTGTAAATCCTGCCCTTGGAGAGCAGTTGCTCTTTTCGCTGGGTATGGCTCACGGAGTCTTATTTATACTTTATGTGTTGATGGCGCTGCAATGTAAGCTGCGTTATGACTGGTCATGGCAAAGATTACTCTGGTATTTGTTTTTGTCGATAGTGCCTTTTGGTACATTCTGGGTGGATGCTAAGGTACGCCAGGAAAAGAAAGCCCTTAACACTGTTGTGTAAATTGCTGAGATGAGATATTTTATTGAAGTAGCTTATGATGGTACTGCTTTTCATGGCTCGCAGGTGCAGGGAGAGCAGCCTACCGTGCAGCTAGCACTGAATCGAGCTTTAAGTACAATTTTACGTGGAGCAGTGGAGACCTTTGGGGCGAGCCGTACGGATGAGGGTGTGCATGCCCTTGCTAATGTGTATCATTTTGACTGGGAAGGTGTATTGCATCCCCAGCTGGTATATAAGCTGAACGCTTTACTGCCCAGGCAAATGGCTGCAAATGCATTGTATCAGCCCCATAACCGGGAGCTCAATGCCCGATTTGATGCAGTAAAGCGCAGATATAGGTATAAAATTTATCATAAGAAAGACCCCTTTAAGTTTGGCAGGGCTTTGTTTTTCCCTTATCCTATTGATGTAGCAAGCCTGCATCAAACTGCTGCCTTAATCAAGGAAACGAATAGTTTTGAAAGCTTTTGTAAGCGAAACGGGCAGAATCATACTTATTTGTGTACTATATATCAGTCGTACTGGGAGCAAAAGGATGATGAACTGCATTATATAGTAGAAGCTAATCGCTTTTTGAGAGGAATGGTACGGGCCTTGGTAGGTACTCAACTAAGAGTAATGCGCAAAGCTAATCCTGTTGAGGAGATGGCGCGCATCATAAACGCTAAAGATTGCACGCAGGCAGATTTTAGCGTCACCGGTAACGGGCTGTATCTCGAAGAAGTTTGCTATCCGGCAGGTGCGCTGCAACTGTTGGGCTAGGGAATGGCTATAACGTTTCATACTGATGATATATGTATTGGTAGCTGCCCGGCTCCCCTACATTATGGATAAATCTGCTATATTTGCATTTTGTTTGCGTAAAAAATTAACTCTAAAATATGCCTGTATTTAAGTTTAAGGTTTCCTGGGAAGAGGATGATAACATTAATCGCAGTATTGCCCTTACCAATGGGCAATCCTTTTTGCAATTTCATCAGGCAATCTTAAAGGCATTTGAATTTGATAAGAAAGATGCTCCGGCATGCTTTTATGAAAGTAACGACCGCTTGGTGCGTGGCAGAGCCATCTCCTCAGAAGTTCTGGTCAACAAGAAAGATGCTCCTGCTCTTTCTATGCTCAAAACCCCGGTTTCTGCTCTCGTTGACAAGCCCGACAAAAAGTTTATCTACGAGTTTGACCCTATAAAACGTTGGGTTTTCGTCGTAGAGCTGGTAGGCATAGATAAGGAAGAGCAAACAAACATAGACTATCCTCATTGCTTCTTTAAAGAAGGAATTGCGCCTATTCATACCGGTGCCAACTCGCTCGCTGAGTCTAAAGTAGTAGAGCTGGAAGACAAATATGACCTCAATAAGGAAGATATGGATGAAGAAGGCTATGGCAGCGAGGGTGAGGATGATGATTTTGATGATATGGAAGAAAGCTACGACGACGAGGCTTTTGACTAAATTTCAATTCCCACGATTTTGAAGCAAAGAACGGTAATTGTTGTAGCAGGTCCTACAGCTGTAGGAAAAACTGCCCTAAGCATTCGTTTGGCGCAGCATTTTGGCACGGCTATTATCTCCGCCGACTCCCGTCAATGTTATAAAGAAATGAGTATTGGTACCGCGAAGCCCTCGCCGGAGGAGCTGGCCACGGTGCCGCATTACTTTATTGATTCTCATTCTGTAAATGAGTCACTCAATGCACGAGACTTCGAACATCTGGCTTTGGGCTATTTGCATCAAATCTTCAGCACAAATGATGTGGCTATCGTTTGTGGAGGTACGGGCTTATATATAAAAGCATTGTGCGAAGGTATAGATGATATGCCTGATACAGACAGGCAGATAGAGGAGGAGATTCAGCGGCAGTTCAGAGAAATGGGTTTGGAATGGCTTCAAGAGCAGCTGCGACAAAAAGACCCTGAGTTCTTTGCTCAGGCCGAGCAGCAGAATCCCGTGCGCCTCATCAGGGCACTGGCTTTTTTTGAGAGTAACAAGGAATCTATTATGCGCTACCGAAAGGCACAGGCAAAGCCTAGAGATTTTAAGGTGATAAAAATTGCCTTAAATCTGCCTAGAGAGGTTTTGTACACACGTATTAACAGGCGCGTAGATTTGATGATGCAACAGGGCTTGCTACAAGAGGTAAGCTCGCTCTATACACTTCGCCATTTGAAAAATCTGCAAACGGTGGGCTATTCCGAATTTTATGAAGCCGGCCCCTTCCCACTTGGTGAGGAACAACTGGCTCAGGCGGTGGACAAGGTAAAACAACATACCCGCAATTATGCCAAGCGTCAGCTCACCTGGTTGAAGAAGGATAAAGAATTCGCATGGTTTGCTCCAGACGAATGGGATGCTGTCACGGCCTATATCAAAAGTAATTTGTAGATGTTTTGGTTCTGGATATTTTTGATGGTATTCACCGTACAGATGTGCTTTGCCTATGCTTATCGCTTTAGAGCAGAGCGCATAAAAGTACACGCTGCTCAGGAATATCCTCCGGTAAGCATACTGGTATGTGCCAAAAATGAAGCACAAAACCTAATGGCCCATCTACCGCTGCTATTGCATCAGCAGTACCCGAATCCCAACTGGGAGTTGGTGGTGGTCAACGATGCATCCACAGATGATACCGCCGAGCTGTTGCTTCGGTTTGCCATAGAATATCCTCAGCTCAGAGTAGTTCATATAGATGTTGAGGAGCAGCGCAATTTTCCGGGTAAAAAATACGCTTTGCAGCAGGGGCTTGCTGCCTGTAGGCATGAAGTAGTTTTGCTTACTGATGCAGACTGTACACCCACCACTGAACATTGGATGAGTCGTATGACGGATGCCTATCTTACCAGACGTGCCGAGTATGGGGCACCTGGTATTTTTGTCTTGGGTTATGGTGCTTATAGCGCAGATAATTCTTTGCTTCAATGGTTCGTGGCTTGGGAAACGCTACATACATTTATGCAATACACCTCCTGGGCAAAAATGGGTTTGCCTTATATGGGCGTGGGGCGCAATCTGATGTATGAAAAAACACTGGTGTTACAATTGATGCAGCATCAGGATTTTGCCCTTCAGTTTAGCAGTACAGCTTCTGGTGATGATGACTTAATCGTTTCTGCTTTGGCTAATGCCGCTAATACAATTGTTTGTATGGATGCTGAGGCGCATACCATGTCCCTGCCTCCGGACAATTGGCAGCGATGGTGGCGACAAAAATCACGACATCTTTCTTCCGGAAAGTATTACGCCGGACCTGTAAAGTTTGGGCTAGCCTTGTATGCGCTTAGCTCCTTTCTATTCTGGCCTTTGGCAATTATACTTTTAATCTTTTCTCAGTCGCTACTGCAAAGTATTGTGTTATTTTTGCTGATACTACGCCTGCTGGCATTCTGGGCCAATGGCCTGCGCTGGGCAAGGGGTCTGGGTAATACCAAAAAAATGTTGCTGTATCCATTAGGGGAGTGGATGTGGCTGATTTATAATTTAATTTTATCCCCATATATTTTTTGGAAAAATAAGCAACAATGGAAGTAATCTTAAAGTATTTTGATGATTTTACAGAAGAGCAATTGGCTCAGTTTAAAGCACTGGAAGGCTTATACAAAGAATGGAACGATAAAATAAATGTAATTTCCAGAAAGGATATTGATAAATTATATACCAAGCACGTATTGCATTCTCTGTCCATCGCTGCTATTTGCCCTTTTGCCCCCGGTACAAAGGTTGTTGATATAGGCACCGGTGGCGGATTCCCGGGAATACCCTTGGCCATTATGTTTCCTGAGGTGGAATTTGTATTGGTAGATTCTATTGGTAAGAAAATCAAAGTGGTGGAGGCTGTGGCAGAGGCCATAGGCTTAAAAAATGTCAAAGCTTATCATATGCGCGTGGAGAACCTTCCTCAGAAGGGCTTCGACTTTGCAGTTTCGAGAGCTGTCGCACCGCTTAAGCAATTATGGATATGGGCTAAACCATTGCTTAAAAGAGGAAAATCTACAGAATTAGCCAACGGGCTCATTTGCCTTAAAGGTGGTGATTTGAATCAGGAAATTGTGGAAAGTGAAGTGCGGCCATCCTTGTGGGATATGGAAAATATCTTCCCCGGCGAGGGCTTTGAAGACAAGTGTGTTGTCTGGGTGCCCAAAAAGTAGCTGTATCGGCAACATACCCAGTGCCCATTCTGTAATTATTTACCTATTTTTGTCTTTGCTCTAAAAAATAATATTAGCCCTAATGCTGCAAAGAATTATACTGTTGTCGCTTTTTCTGCTCGTAAGTCCTTTAGGGCTTTACGCACAAAAAAGCGGCAGCAATACTCCTTCAAAAACAGAGTTGCAAAGCCGTAGAGAACAGCTGCTCAAAGAGATAGCAAATGCTCAGGCATTGCTCAATGATATTAAAGCCAATGAAAAAGTAACGCTCACTCAGCTGAATGCTTTAAATAAAAAGCTGGCGCTGAGGCAGCAACTCATCCATAATATCAGTGCGGAGATAAATACCATCGGTAAGGATATCGTCACTCTAAACAAGGAGGTAGAGGTGCTGAACGCCCGCTTGGCAAAATACCGATTAGAATATGCGCGTTCCCTGCGTTATGCCTACCGTAATAAGGAAACGCAGAATATGATGGTCTACGTGTTTTCTGCGGGCTCTGTCAATGAGATGGCCCGCCGTATGGAATATCTCAAAAAATACCGTGAGTATCGGACCAAACAAGCCGAGCGTATACGTATCGTGCAAGCCTCGCTTACGACAAAAATCAACGAACTGAATTCCAGAAAAAATCAACGCAACCGCTTATTATCTGACGAGCAAAAGCAAAAGGCGGCAATTGAGCAGGATGCGCAACATACCCAACAGGTAGCGCAGGAGCTCAAAAGTCAGGTGTCTGATCTCTCCCAACAAATAGCTAAAAATAAAGCTGCTGCAGCAGAGCTAGACAAGGCTATTCGTGTGCAAATCCAAAAGGAAATTGCTGAAGCAAAACGCAAAGCTGAAGAAGAAGCGAAACGTAAAGCTGCCGAGGAAGCCCGTAAAAAGGCCGAAGAGGACAGAAAGCGTCGTGCAGAGGAGCAAAAGCGTCAGGAAGAGCTAGCCAGACAAAAAGCGATTGCTGAAGAGCAAAGAAAGGCGCAAGAGCTGGCCCGCCAGGCAGAAATTGCCCGCAAAAAGGCAGAGGAAGAGGCTGAAAAGCAAAGGCAGAAAGACCTCGAAGATGCCCGCAGGCGCCGTGAAGAAGCGGCAGCTGAGGAGCGCCGCATTGCCGATGCTAAAGCGCGCGAAGAACAGCGCAAGCGCAATGAGGAGCGTAACAAAGAAATAGACCGTAGAAGGGAGCAGGAACGACAACAGGAAATAGCCCGTCAGAAAAAAATAGCAGAGGATCTGGAACGCAAACAATCGGCTGCGGAGCAGCAGGTGGAGCAGTATAAGTCTGGTGCTACCGTGGTAACTGTTAATAAAAATACAGACCAGCTTCCATCTACAGGCAGTAGGGCCAGTTCAGCGGGGCAGGAGCAGAAGACATATAGGAACATGCTGCCTCAGGAAGCCCAAAACCTGTCGGCAAGCTTCGAGGCCAATAAAGGCGCTTTGCCATGGCCGGTGAGCCAAGGGGTAATCGTAGCACCTTATGGTAAGTACAAGCATCCATTAGAACCAAATGTAACGCTAGAGAATGAAGGTATAGACATTGGTACCAATGCCAATGCACCTGTCAAAGCGGTCTTCAAAGGCACTGTTACCAAAATATTCTCTGTGCCGGGTATGGGCCAGTGCGTGATGATTAACCATGGTTCTTACTATACTGTTTATTCTCGATTATCGTCAGTATCGGTGTCTCAGGGTGCTCAGGTCAATACCGGGCAGACCATTGGCGCAGCAGGTAAAAATGATGAAGGGGATAATGTAGTGCATTTTGAGGTTTGGAAAGTAAACGACAATGGCTCTTTCAACACAGTGAATCCTACTGGATGGATTAAACCAAGGTAGTAAATCATAACCTTTTATATGCCCACAAAAATTAACATCTCAATTGTGATAAATTCAAGTGGAAAAAGGTAATATTGAGCAAAATTTTATAAATCAACACTGAAAATGAGATTAGCATTCTGGAAAAAGGATAAGGAATCGGAAGAAAAGAAGAAAAAGCCCCAATGGAGAGAGTGGGTAGATGCGGCCGTGTTTGCCATCGTGGCGGCAACGATTATTAGAATGTTCTTTATCGAGGCCTACACTATCCCCTCGGGCTCTATGGAAGGTACGCTCAAGGTAAACGATTACCTTTTTGTAAGTAAAGTTGCCTACGGGCCGCGCCTCCCCAATACTCCTTTGTCTTTCCCTTTGGTGCACAATACCATGCCTTTCTTCGGTGGCAAGTCATACTCAGAAGCGGTGCAGTGGAAATATAAAAGACTGCCCGGATTGGGTAAAATCAAGAGTGGCGATGTGGTGGTTTTCAACTTTCCTAACAATGATACTACGCTACTGGAGTTCCCAAGTCATGACTATTATACCTATGTGCGACAATACGGCTGGGATGCTATCAATCAGAGTGGCCAGTTTCATGTGATTACACGCCCTGTAGATAAGCGCGAAAATTATATCAAACGCTGTGTAGGGCTGCCAGGTGAGCTTATCGAAATCAAAGATGGCGTGCTTTATGTCAACGGTGCACAGTATAAAATGTATCCACATCAGCGCATCAGCTATGCGGTGACCGGCACCACCAGACTTAATGCGGATTTTATGGAGGAAAATTTTATCAGCTTCCTCAAAGATGATCCATTCAGAGGGGTACAGGTTTATGAGATGGAGCACTCGGCTGTAGAAAAAGTAAAAGCTGTAAGCGGGGTTACCGATGTGCGCCCCTATGTGATGCCTGCTGGTGAGGCCGGAGTAGGCCCTATGGCTACTTTCCCTTATGACGAAGAGCATTTCAAATGGAATCAAGACAATTTTGGTCCTTTGCGCATTCCTAAAAAGGGTGAAACGGTTCAGCTCACTCCTGAAAATCTCGCGCTGTACCGTCGCATTATTAAGGTTTACGAAAACAATCCTTCTTATACAGAAAAAGATAATGTGGCTTACATCGATGGCAAAGCTATTACCAGCTACACATTCAAAATGGATTATTACTGGATGATGGGCGACAATAGGCACAATTCTGCCGATTCCCGCTTCTTTGGCTTTGTTCCCGAAGATCATATTGTAGGCAAGGCCTCTTTTGTATGGCTGAGCTATGGCAATAATGATGGCGGGGTTTACAACAAGGGCGGCATGCGTTGGGGCCGTTTGTTGAGAGGTGTTAAGTCTTTAGAAAATTAATTATCGTTTTTGTTTAGAGCATGCGGCAGTTTATTTACTGTCGCATTTTTATTGCTTTTATCTTTTTGGCATGCCCCCCGGATACCATGCAGAGCGTGCTAGTAAGTTGCTAAGCTCAGGTTCCAGTCTCAGGTCTGTATCTTCTATGGGGCGGCGGGTCGGGTGAACTGCGTTCGCAACCATCGCCTTATAGTAATATTTAGTTGCTATAAGACTCCCTTGTACGGCAAGTCCTCGCAGCGCCCACGAGCCTCGCGCTGCTGCGGGTTTTTCTTCTTTTGAATTGATATATTTGATGTACATAAAAATGGTTTATCATGAAGATATTGAAAGCTACAGCTTTAGCCCGCCTACTTGGGTTTGGGGACAGCAAACGGCGTTTCTGCTCAAGTTGCTAGCTCCTATTCAGAAGAATGGGGCTATATAGAAGTTGTCGGCAGCGCCGATACCGCTGTAGTGCCAGACAGGATTTACTTGTCTATCACCCTCAGAGAGTCCGATAGTCGCAATCGTATTTCTGTGGAGCAGCAAGAGCAGCACCTCGCTGAGGTTTTGCAGCAATTGGGTATTGATATTAAAAAAAATTATCGTTCAAAGTAATTAGCAGCGATTTGAAAAACTATTTACTGCGCAATGTAGAGATTCTAAAGACAAAGGAGTATACGCTTTTGCTGGAATATGCAGCAATCCTTGCTAAGCTAATGCGGCTACTGGAGCAGAGGGGCATAGCAAACACAAAAATAGTAAAGACGGAGTATAGTAAAAGCGCCGAGCTGGAGCAGGTATTGAGAGCAAAGGCATCGGCCAATGCAAAAGAATACGCAAAGGGCATATTATCACCCTTAGGGCAGCAGCCGGGCAAGGCTATTTATGTCTCTGGACTGGGAGGTTCGAGAACAGGTAATGCAATAAAGGCGCTAGCAGGTACTGTTCCGGGACTTGTAATCAGTAATGGTCTGAAAGAGGAACAAGCTGTAGCAAATGAAATAGAACCGCTGCAAATCGATTTTGACAAGCTTACTTATACTTGTTCCCTGATTTTTCGCTTTAAGCTGGACTAACAATGTCTATCGTCTATTGCTGCTTAGCGGTCTTGCCAATTAAAATGGGTACGTAATATTTGAATGAAAAGGCACATACCAGCAGTACAGCTGTGGTGCCTATCCACAGATTGCTGAAACCTATCTTTCCTGCCACAGAGGTGCCCAGAATAGGAGCCACGATTAATGATATGGAAAAGGCCATCCCGTTTACACCCATATAGGCACCTTTGTTGTATTGGCCGGAGCGCTGTGCGGTGATGGTAGCCATAAAGGGCAATACCAGAATTTCGCCTAAACTCAATAAGGAAACGGACAGCAGAAGAACGGCGATGTTAGGCTCAAAGGCCAGTAGCAAAAATGACAGGGCACAGAGTATGGTGCCGTAAAACAATGTTTTGGCAGCAGTCAGTTTGGTTTCCGCCAGATGCACCAGCAGCATTTCAAATAATACTACCACGAAGCCATTGGCGCCCATGAGCAGGCCTATTGTTTTCTGACTAAGGTGGAGCTCATCTTTATAGAAGAGTGGCAGGGTATTGAGCAATTGAAAAAAGCAGATGGAGAAAAATGCGCACATCAGACAGAATACAAGAAAGGGGCTATCTGTGTAAGGAGAGCGTTCTTTTGCAGTGGGCGGCGGAGCTTCTTGCTCTTGCGCACGTTTGCGCTTTGCCCGAATTTTGAATAGTTTTTGCCTTCTTCTGAAAAAGTAAATATACATCACTCCAGCAGCCAGCGTAAAGAAGCCATTGCCAAAAAAGAGTAGATTATAGGAATAGGCTGCCAGCAATCCACCTAAAGCGGGTCCAACAGAAAATCCCAAATTGACGGCCATTCGGTTTAAAGAAAATGCACGAGTGAGGTTGCTGCTGGTGGCATATTTTGATATAGCAACTGAGTTTGCGGGCCGAAACACCTCGCTAACGATGCTTTGTAGCAAAACCATAAGGCCCAGACTTATCGGAGTTTCAAATAATGGGTACAGGCAAAACATAGGTACGCTCAGAAACAGACTTAGGGCCTGAACAGAATATTCCCCAAATTTGTCTGTAAGCCAGCCTCCTAGCGATGAGCCTACAACCGAACCAATGCCAAAACAAGCCAATACCAAACCTGAGTCGCTGAGCGTGAAATGCAGCTTATCTATCATGTACACCCCCAGAAAGGGCAAGACCATTGAGCCGGTTCTATTGATGAGCATCACAATAGACAGCATCCAGGATTCCAGTGATAAACCCCGAAACGAATCAGCATATATTTTAAGAATACGACTCATAGTAAAAGTGCACAAA
This sequence comes from Edaphocola sp., assembly GCA_035304405.1. Taxonomy (GTDB): domain Bacteria; phylum Bacteroidota; class Bacteroidia; order Chitinophagales; family Chitinophagaceae; genus Edaphocola. The sequence continues at coordinate 7,704 of DATGQB010000237.1, read as the reverse complement.
GGTAGCAGATTCACTTCTATTTGAGATGAGGGGCATTGCTACAGACAAAAATATTTAAACAGAAAGTCTGTATGCGTGATGAGTATGAGCTGAAATATATTTTAAGCTGGGATGAAGTATGAATTTTATACGCTCTGCAACCTTTGCCTGTGCCAGACAGATATCTGTGCTCCGGTTGGTAATAGAGCGATGTTTGAATATCTGAAACTTTGAGCATTGCTCTGCACGCTATTTGTCCAACACATTGACAATAAACAGCATGCGGCTGAGATGGATGCCTGCGAGTTCGCTTTCCATTACTTTTCTGCTGTTTTTGCCCGAGGCTGCATGTAAAAACATTATTTTGCCACCTTCTATGCGCGATACGATGCCTATGTGGCCTATGGTGTTTTTGTCATCATATAGTGAAAAGAGAATCAAATCGCCCTGCTGCACCTCTGAGAGGCGGATGCGCTTGCCAAAATGGGCATACTCACGGGTCACTCTGGGCACCTGAATATTGAAATCTGCAAATACGTATTTTACGTAGCCGGAGCAGTCAAAACCTTCTTTAGGGCTGTTGCCACCATATTTATAAGGCACCCCTATAAATTGCTCTGCATGCCTTACTATTGCTTTGCGCATGGCTTGTTCTTGGGCATGATGACTTTTGCCCATCTCTTTGGTGGCAGCATGCTTTCTGGAGCCCGCGCAGGAATAGAGTGCCAGGCTCAGTAGCATCATGGCCATACAGCGCAGCATAAAGCGCATCATATTTTGGGCACAGACCAGTTTCTCCATTTTGACCATATACGTACGGTTACTGTGATGATTACAGCTATAATCATACTGAGATTATCGTTGACCAATTCATTGAGTATCACATATACCAAGCCACCAATGGCACACACGGTAGCATACATTTCCCCATTTTTGAGTAGGGCAGGCTCTCTGTTGCTGATAATGTCTGCAAGTAGCCCTCCAAAGGTAGCAGACATCACACCCAAGAGTAGCGCAAAGGGTTTGTTGGCACCAAAACTCATGCTGCGCTCAATACCTCCCACCGTAAACATACCCAGCCCAATAGCATCGGTGAGGAAAATGCTTCTTCTTACCCTTTGCAGGTTGCCTTTGGCTACGAATACAATCATGGTGGCCAAGAGTACCAGTGCAATAGACAAGTTATTGTTCACCCAATTGACAGGAGTGACGCCCAGTAAAACATCTCTTAGGGTGCCTCCGCCGTAGGCAGTAACAAAGGCCAGCACTATGCCTCCAAGTATGTCCATATCCTGCTCTCTGGCTTTGAGAGAGCCTGTCATGGCAAATACAAAAATGCCTATATATAGTATAATGTCAACGATATTGGTTTCCGGCATGTGTATGGTAGCTAGGCGATTGTAAAGTCTCAAGCAAAGCTAAAAAAACAAAAGTAAAGATTACTAAGCCAATGGAAATCTATTTGTAATTTCGCCCCAAAACAGATTGCATTATGACAAAAGCGGAAATCTACGCTGCAATTAAAGAAAAGAAGAGTTTTTTGTGCGTGGGACTGGATACGGATTTGAATAAAATTCCTCAACATCTGCGTGATGCAGAAGACCCCATATTCGCATTTAATAAAGCCATTATTGATGCTACGGCTCCTTATACTGTTTCTTATAAAATAAATACTGCCTTTTATGAGGCCATGGGCCTGAAGGGTTGGGAAGCTCTTGAAAAAACGTTGAATTATATCCCTAAAGCCATCTTTACTATAGCGGATGCCAAAAGGGGGGATATTGGCAATACGGCAGATCAGTATGCCAAGACATTTTTTCAAACCTATCCATTTGATAGTGTTACCGTAGCGCCGTATATGGGCAAAGATAGTGTGCAACCATTTTTGCAATATCCCGGCAAGTTTGCAATCGTACTGGCTCTGACCAGCAATCCGGGTAGCGAAGATTTTCAGCAGCAGTCTTGTGGTACACAAAAACTCTATGAAACAGTATTGCAGCAAGTAGCCTCCTGGGGCACTGCAGAGAATACTATGTTTGTAGTGGGTGCTACGCGCATTGAGTTTCTGGACAGAGTGCGTGCACTAGTACCTGAGCATTTTTTATTAGTGCCGGGCGTGGGCGCTCAAGGGGGCGATTTGAAAGCGGTGGCAGCAGCGGCTCTTAATAATGAATGTGGTTTGCTGGTAAATGTATCCAGAGCCGTGATTTACGCAGATAATTCAGAACATTTTGCAGCAGCAGCGGCTAATGCGGCTAAGCAATATCAGGAAGAAATGGCGGTTTTGTTGGCTGAACATCAAATTCTGTAGCATGAGGGTAGATATCATTTCGGTGGTGCCGGGACTTCTGGAAAGTCCCTTTGCACATTCTATAATGAAAAGGGCGCAGGATAAAGCGCTGTTGGAGATTCATGTACATAATCCTAGAGATTATACGCCCTATAAGCAAGGACAGGTGGATGACTATCAGTTTGGTGGTGGCGCCGGCATGGTTATTATGCCGGAACCTTTGGCGATTTTGATAGACAAACTGCAATCGGAACGGCAATATGATGCCGTTATCTTTATGACTCCTGACGGTAGAACATTTGACCAAAATACTGCTAATCAGCTATCATTGACCAAAAATCTGCTGATTATTTGTGGGCATTATAAAGGTATCGACCAGCGCATCAGAGACAGGTATGTGACCATGGAGTTATCTATAGGTGATTTTGTACTGAGTGGTGGTGAGTTGGCCGCAGCAGTTGTGGTTGACGCTATCGTACGCTTGATACCCGGTGTGTTGAATGATGAAACCTCTGCACTCACCGATTCCTTCCAGGACAACCTGCTGGCTCCGCCGATATATACTCGTCCGGCCGATTTTAGAGGTATGAAGGTTCCAGATGTATTGCTAAGTGGTAATCATAAGCTTATTGAGGAATGGCGCTATCAGCAGGCGCTTGCACGCACGCAAGAGCGCAGACCAGATTTGCTGGCCAGTAACGATGTCTAAATCTTTCTGATGTTTTTCCTCAAAGCCTGTCCTTATCAGCATTTAGAGGATGTTCCTAAAAATGGTAAATGCAAAAAAGCTTTCTGCAAAATATAGCCTTTTTGGTTTTGGTAAACCTGATTGTGAAGCCCTTCTGGATATTGGGTATAGACAGAACGGTGCAAAACACTGTGGGGCATGAATTGTACGGAAGTTATCAGGCAATGTTCAATATTGCCATTATTTTTAACATCATCCTGGATTTTGGTTTGCACGCTTATAGTAGTAGGGTTGTGGCTCAGTCGCCTTCAATGATGCAGGGATTATTGCCAAATATTGCATTGGCCAAAGCCTTTTTTTCATTAGTTTATTTAGGTATCACGCTTGGTTATGGCTTTTTGCAGGGTGTGGGGAGTCTGCATTTTAAACTGTTGTTGATTTTAAGCTTGATGCAGATAGTGCTTTCCTATTTGCAGTATTTCAGGAGCAATATTGCGGCCTTGCAGCTATTCAAGACCGACGGTATATTTTCTGTGCTCGACAGGATTATAGCCATCCTCATCTTGGGTGCAATACTATACACCCCGCTTTCAATCGGTAGTAGTTTCAATATTGAATGGTACGCTTGGGTGCAGGTATTGGCCTATTCCCTGGCTGCTGTCGCAGCTTGTTGGCTTTGCTTGCGATTGCAAAAACTCCGGTCGGTGTCTATAAACTGGAAAAAGATTTGGGTTATAGTCCGGCATAGTATTCCTTATGCGCTACTGGTTTTTTGCATGTCGGTATATATGCGTATCGATGTAGTCATGCTGGAATATATTTCCCATGACGCCAGCATTGCGGGCCGTTATGCAGCCGCATTCAGACTGTTGGACGTATGTAATAATATGAGTGGGGTATTGCTGGGCAGTATGCTCTTGCCCCTCTTTGCCAGAATGATAGCCCAGAAGCAGGACTTAGGCAGTATAGTGCATTTGTGCGTAACTATCTTGCTGCCCTTGGCGATAATGGTGGCAGTTGTAGCCTATTTTAGAGGTGCAGATATTATGCAATGGCTTTACAAAGATGTTCGTAGCGAGGATGGTAGGGTTCTGTTTTTGCTCATGTGTTGCTATCCCTTTTATTGTATAAATTATATTTATGCTACTTTACTCACTGCCAACGGCAATCTGCGCATTTTGATAGGCATTTCAGCATTGGCCGTGTTACTCAATGTGGTATTGAATATTACCTTTTTGTCTGCGCGCAATGCCGACAATGGCTGGTGGGCAGCACTAAATGCATGTTTGACACTGGCTTTTGTGGCGCTGGCCAATATGTGGTTTAGTTATCGTAAGATGGGTTTGGCTTTGCCGTGGATATTAATAATGCGTGTACTGCTCTTTGCCGCTTTATTCGTACTGCTTAATGTTGTGATGGTCGCCTTCTTGCATTGGTCCCTAGTGCCCTCACTTGTGCTAAGTGTAGTTGGCGGTATTGGCCTGGTATTTGCAGTGGGTATCATCAGACCGGGCGTTTTGCTGATGCAGATAAAGCAAATTTTGCAAGGGCGTTAAACTTTGGTTTGACAATTTGGTCAAATTTTTTCCGCATTTTGGTGTTTTTAAATGACTATGAAAATTTTTTATTAAGATTTATATGAGAAGTGTATTATCCTTTATTCTCGTACTATTTAGCGCAGTAAGCGTTTACGCGCAGCAGTACACCATTAGTGGGATTCTTAAAGATGAATTCAACGAAGGAGCTTTGGGCGCCAATATAGCCCTGAGGCGCGACAACGGCAGTTACGCAGGTGGTGCGGTAGCCAACGAAGATGGTAGTTTCCTGATTGCAAATGTGGCGGACGGAAAATATCAAATCACATTTACTATGCTGGGGCTCAAGACCATAGTGAAGTCTGTAGAGGTTGCCGGCAAGGATGTGAATCTGGGCATCATTAAATTCAGCACAGATGCGCAAGTTACGGAAGCGAAGGTTGTGGGTCAGCGTATACCCGTGCGTCAAAGTGGTGATACCACAGACTATGATGCGGGCGCATTTAAAGTGAACCCAGATGCTACGGCCGAGGATTTAGTGAGAAAAATGCCCGGTATCGATGTAAGCGGTGGGCAGGTCAAAGCGCAAGGGGAAAATGTAGGAAAAGTATTGGTGGATGGAAAGCCATTCTTTGGTGATGATGCCAGCAGTACTTTGAAAAACCTTCCGGCAGAAGTAATTAGCAAAATACAGGTATATGATGAAAAAAGTGAACAATCTCGTCTGACTGGCGTGGATGATGGGGAAACCGTGAAAGCGATTAACATCATTACCAAAGTTGAGAAAAGAGAAGGTGTTTTCGGGAAAGTTTATGCAGGCGGTGGTTATGAAGGACAGGCTCTGTCACATGGCAACACCGGTGCTGATGATTTTCTATATCAGTTGGGTGGCAATTTAAATTTCTTTAAAGGAGATAGAAGAATAAGTATCGTAGCCCAAAGTAATAATATTAATAACCAAAACTTCAGTAGTCAGGATTTGCTTGGTGTGGCAAGTTCCGGTGGTGGTAGAGGTGGTTTTGGCGGTGGCCGAATGGGGGGAGGCGCTGCTTCCAATTTTATGGTGGGTACCAGAAATGGTGTAGCTACCACAAATGCTATTGGTATCAACTATTCCGACAAACTGAGTCCTAAAGTGGATTTGACTGCAAGCTATTTCTTCAACAAATCTAATACCCTCACGCTGCAGGAAACCAACAGAATGTATGTGTCTAATGTAAATTCCGGTCAGGTTTACAACGAGGATAATACATCTAATGCAATGAATTTTAACCACAGATTCAATGCAAGACTCACCTATAATATCGACTCTTTTAATACTTTGATTTGGGTGCCAACTTTGTCATTACAGGCCAATAATAGCCGCTCTACGCAAAATGGTATCACTAATCTGGAAAGTGAATTGCTCAACCAAACTCAGAATCAGTATCGTTCGGAGCTGAGTGGTCATAATTTCAATAATATGTTGGTCTACTTCCACAGATTTAGAAAAGCAGGAAGATCATTTAACATTCATTCTAGCATTCGTACCAATAGTAATTCTGGCTGGAGCTCTTTCTGGGCAGATAACAGGTACTTTACCAATCCGGATTTGAACGATAGTCTGAATCAGGAATCTGATATTGACCGCACTGGTTTTAATACACGTAATAGCATTCAGTACACTGAGCCGCTTTCTAAGCAAAGTAATCTGCAAATCGAATACGCTTACGCTTATCAAAAAACAAAATCAGAAAGGCTCACCAATAATTATGATTATCTGGTGCACGATTATATTGATTTTGATAGCTTGCTCAGCAATAAATTCACTTCCTACTATCAAACCAACTCGGTAGGGTTGAACTACGGATATAACAATAAGCTTATCAGGGCCAACTTTGGTCTGAGCGCGCAAACTGCTACACTAACCGGCGATAGAGTGCTGCCTGCCAATACAGACATTAAGCGAACTTTTAATAATATCCTGCCAAGAGCGATGATGAGGTTTAGCTTTACCAAAACCAAAAATCTGGGTGTATTCTACCGCACTTCTACAAGTGCTCCTAGCATCCAGCAGTTGCAAGATGTTATTGACAACTCTAACCCTTTGCAGCTTACATCAGGTAATCCTAATCTAAAACAATCATACACCCACAATCTGTTTACCAGATATAGCGCCACTAATACGGCTAATAATAGTACTTTCTTTGCAATGCTTAGAGGTACCCTTACACAAGATTACGTAGGTAGCAGCACTATTATCGCAGACGATGAACTAGTAATCAGAGATGGAGTAGTTTTAGGTAAAGGTGGTCAGTATACTACGCAGCAAAACTTGAGTGGTTATTATAGTCTTAGCGGTTTTACAACTTATGGTACCGCTGTGAAAGCCCTGCGTTCTAATGTGAACGTGAACCTGAATGCAGGTGTCACCAGAATTCCGGGTCTCATCAATGGTGAGAAAAACTATTCCAACAATAGAAATCTAGGCTTAGGTCTGGTATTGAGTAGTAATATTAGTGAGCGTATAGACTTTACTTTGTCTTCGAACACTAACATGAATTTTGTGAAGAATACGCTTAACAGCAGAGCCGATAATAACTATTTGAATCAAAATTCTCGTTTCTCTGCCAATTACATTTTCTGGAAAGGTATGGTGCTGACAACCGAGTTGAATCACCAGTATTACCGTGGGTTGGTGGCTAGAAGCGATCAAAATTTCCTATTGTGGAATGCTGGTCTGGCAAAGAAAATCTTCAAAAAACAACAAGGCGAGTTGCGTCTTTCTGTTTATGATATCCTTGGTCAGAATGCTAGTTTCATTCCTTCATTTACCGAAACGTATAACCAAACGGTGCGTACCAATGTGCTACAGCGCTACTTTATGCTGACTTTCACATACAATATACGTGCTTTTAAAGGTGCTAGTACCGAGAAAGATATGCAACGTGCAGAAAGCTTTGGACCGCCAATGGGAGGTCCGGGTATGCCGCCCCCAGGTCATCCGCCGGTGAATTAATTTTCAAAAGATTAATTTTATACAAAAGCGAGTAAGCCATTAATGGCTTACTCGCTTTTGTTAGGAGCTTGTGTTTAAACCCAGATTACGCAATAGGAATTTAAAAGAAAATTATTATGGCAAATAATCCACAAAATAGTGAAAAAAGCATAATAAATTATGGTTTTTGAGCTATTGAAGTGGATTAGAAGCAAGAATAATTTTATATAAAGAG
>DATGQB010000236.1:0-7651 GCA_035304405.1 Edaphocola sp. | reverse complement strand
AAAGTAGCGCTGCACTGATAAATGTGCCTATAGCATAGCGCGGGGCACAGACTGAAATTGCGTGAGGGACAGCGACGTAAAGCCCGCAGCAGCGCAATGGGTCTTGATTTTTCAGATTGAGATATGGTGATATACAGCAGTACAAGCGAAGCCGCAAGCGCTCATATTGTGCTGCGAGGACTTGCAGGCAATGGCCCGACCCGCCGCCTGCTACTGTGCAAAGGCTATTAATCCCAGATTACGCATTAGACTCTTTATATAAAATTATTCTTGCTTCTAATCCACAAAATAGCTCAAAAACCATAATTTATTATGCTTTTTGAGCTATTTTGTGGATTATTTGCCATAATAACTTTCTTTTAAATTCCTAATGCGTAATCTGGGTTAATTTGCCTCCGGCAAGTGGCAGCAACCTGCATGATGTGCCAGCGGCGGGGCACGCCCAAAAGGAAATAAAGAGAAAAAGCCCGAAAAGTCTTGAGCGGGGTAATTTCCGGCTCTGAACCTTTCGGGCTGCTTGTGCTATTAATTAAATAAATGTCTTACTGCTTTTTGTTCCAGGCCACCAGCATGGCAGGGAGCAGGGTAAGGTTGAACACCATGGCCAGGAACAGAGTGAGCGCGGTGAGGTAGCCTAATGCCTGTGTGCCTCCGAAATCGGAAACTGCAAATACTCCAAAGCCGGCTACCAGAATAACACTAGTAAATATGATACTCATACCCGTATCGCGAAGGGTATGCCGCACCGTCTCGGCCACACTGCTATGCTTGTGCATTTCTTGCTTATAATTGACCAGAAAGCGAATGGTAACATCTACCGTGATACCCAATGCCACACTAAACACCAGCACTGTAGATGGCTTGAGCGGTATGCCGCACCATCCCATAACGCCGGCAGTAATCATAAGCGGTACGATATTGGTAATCAAAGCTACAATCACCACCTTGGCCGAGCGGAAAAGAATGATAATACATACCAATATCATACCGAAGGCCCAGGCCAGACTTTCTTTAAGACTGTCGATAATAAAGATGCTACCTTCTAAATAAGTGATACTACCACCGGTAATGTTTACATCATACTTTTCGGGGTCGAATAGCTGCTGCACCATAGGCTCGATACGCTCAGATACAAGTTTGGGCACCTCTTCAGAACCGATATCAGCAACATTTACGCTGATGCGCAGGGTTTGCGCATTACTATCGACAAAGCTGTACAGCAGCTTGCCAAATTGGTCTTGCTCACCCATCTCGGCCTCTCCTTTTTGTATTTTGTTGAAGGTACTCACCAATTGGTTTCTGAGTCCGCCAAACTCTGTACTGCTAGGCAGGGTATACTCGTTGATACCACCACCGAAGAAGCCCTGTCTGAAAAATTTCGCTCCCTTGGTAAGCGTAATGGCTGCACCGATTTCGGGCTGAGCTTCCAGGAAGTTGGTAAGGGAATCCACACGCTCCCAAGTATCCAAACTGGTGAGTGCGCCAAATTTCTTTTTGGTATCTATAGTTACTTCAAGCGGCATAATACCTTTAAAATTCTTTTCGAAGAACTTAAGGTCCTGCACAATGATGTCTTTAGAAGGCAAATCGTCGACCATATAACCCACAGACTTCAACTTAAGCATACCTATAAGTCCTAAGACACAAAGCAAAATGGTAGCTACAAAGATGCCTTTTCTGGACTGAAACACCCAGCGATTAAGCATATCCAATGTGTTATTCATCCATTTACTTTCAGTATATTTTGTCTGGTTGGTTTTAGGAGCGGGCAAATAGCTTAAGATGGCAGGTATCAGTATCAAAGACACAAAAAATAGTGCCATAATATTGATACCAGCGACGATACCAAACTCTCTCAACACCTGGCTATTGGTAAAACCGAAGACCCCAAACCCAATTGCGGCAGTGAGATTGGTAAACAGCGTGACGATACCCATTTTGCCCACCATATGGCGTAGGGCTTTCATCTTATCGCCGCTGAGCGTGTACTCTGTATGATACTTATTAAGAAAATAAATACAGTTGGGAATACCGATAACCACAATCAATGGTGGTATAACCCCAGTGAGTATTGAAATTTTGTAGCCAAAAGATGCCAGCGTACCCATAGACCATATCACCCCTATAGAAACGATAAGCATTGAGACCAGCATAGCTGTAATAGAGCGGAAGATAACCAGTAGAATAACAGCCGTAAGACAGAGCGATAGCACGAGGAAGATATTCAATTCATGCTTAACCTTTTCGGCCATTTGGGTGCGGATGTAAGGCAGACCACTGTAGTGAACCTCTATATTGGTACTCTGCTCAAAGGCCTGTCCTGCTCTGAGGATATCATCTACGATGCGCACCCTTTCTTTAGAGTTAAGTGCATTCTTTTCGATATTTATCATCATCAGGAAGGCATCCGTATCCTTGTTGTAGAGCAAGCCATTGAATATGGGTAGCTGGTCTAGCTCTTGCTTTGCGGCTGCGGCCTGAGCGGGATTGCTCCAGTCAAACACAGGCTGTGTACTAAGTTTTTGGCTGCTATCATCCATAGAGATGGCCACTGCATCACCAATAGAAAGCACTTGCTCTACATCCTTTACATTTTTGAGATCGTCAACCAGTTTGGCATAAGCTTTAAAATGCTCTTTGGTAAAAAGCTCATTGGTTTGCACACCCAGCACCATAGCATTGCCGCCGCCACCACCAAACTTCTGCTGAAAATCTTTAAGCACTTTATACTTGGGGTTATCTTTGGGGATAGCACCAGTAGAGTCATAGCTCATACGCACTTTCGTTGCCTGAAAACCCATAATTGCCGTAATGACGACGATGAGTGCAATCAGCGCTACCCGAAACTTCAGCACGAAGTCGGCAATTTTCAACCACATAGACGATAGTATTAATAATTTAAAAAAGTCCGCAAAGATAATAAATAAAAAGAAAGGCTAGCTCGAGAACGAGCCAGCCGTATAAACCCTATCACCATGAAAACATATTTGCGAATACGGAATTTCCGATTTCGAACGGTATTGTTACACTTACTTTTTCTTTTTCGGTGTAAACATTGCCAACATTCTGCGTCCTTCCATTTTTGGCATAGACTCCAATGTGCCGTAATCGGCCAGTTTTTCTGCAAATTTAAGCAGTAGTAGTTGGCCACGATCCTGGAACAAAATAGACCGACCTTTAAACTGCACAAAAGCTTTCACTTTATCACCGTCTTGCAAGAATTTGATAGCATGCTTTAATTTAAACTCGAGGTCATGCTCATCTGTATTAGGTGTGAAGCGAATTTCTTTAACTTCAGTTTGTTTGGCTTTAGCCTTTTGTTCCTTTTCCTTCTTCTTTCTTTCGTAAAGAAACTTATTATAATCAACTAATCTACACACCGGTGGCTCCGCATTCGGCGAAATTTCCACAAGGTCAACCTCAAGTTCCTCTGCTAACTTCAAGGCCTCAGAAAGTGACATTACACCTCCTTCGACATCTTCTCCTACTACGCGCACCATTGGTGCTTTAATCAAATTATTAATTCTGTGTTCAGCCTCTTTTGGCTTAAATGGAATTCTAGGTCTCCCTTTTTTCTGCATTAATTAGATTGAATTATTGTTTTAATTTTTTAGATTTTGTGGACAAAGATATTAAAAAAAACACAGTCCATGTATTTTTCCTTCCTTTTTGTCACCAAGATACGAATATTTTTTAAATCACCAAATAAAAAGGTCTATTTTTGTTTAGACTTAAAGGCGCTGATAGCATTCACTGCAAACTCGCCCAAAATCAATCTACCGCTAATAGCCGCTCTATCTGTAAGTAAAGTATCCCAGTGGTCGGTACCTTCCCAGATTACCGCCTTCAAATCGCGCATTGCATCCGGACTAGATTTGGCAAGGGTGGTAGCCAATTTCATCACTTCCTGATCAAGCTCTTCTACCGTCTGATGTACAGATGCGTACAGGCCTTTCTGCGCTGCCCATTGCGCATCTCTCCAGGAGCTGGCGTCTATTGCCAACTGACTAAAGGCCGCCGTGCCCATTTTGCGCTCTACCGCAGGCCCTACCACGAAGGGACCAATACCTACGGCCAGCTCACTCAGCTTGATAGCGGCGCTGTCTACAGCCAGTGTATAATCGGCTGCGGCTGCGATACCTACCCCACCGCCTACAGCTTTACCTTGTACGCGGGCAATCACAAATTTTGGACATTTTCTAATAGCGTTGATAACCAAAGCAAAGCCACTAAAGAATTTCAGGCCATCGGCTTCGTTATCAATCGTAATCAGCTCGTCAAAAGAGGCGCCGGCACAGAAGGCCTTTTCTCCTGCACTTTTTAATATGATTACCTTAGCCTGTTCGTTTTCACCCATCTGCGTAATGGTATCGGCGAGCTTTCTTAAAATTGCTCCCGGCAAGCTATTGCTCATTGGATGTTGAAATTCTATGGTAGCAATACCTTGCTCATCAATTTGGGAAATGACATACCCATCTTTTTGCTCAATCATTCTTTGCTGTGTTTGTATTTAGGCAGCAAATATAATTTATATTTTATTTAAGGCTGAAATTTTGTGCCTATCAGGCTCTTAAGCGCTCGGCCGCGTTTAATACCCTTTATGCCTTTATAAAAATACAATAGGCGGCCGACCCTGCCTTAAATTTCTGGCGTTTGGGTATAGAATAAATCTTACTTTTGCAGCTTAAAAAGTAAATAAGATTCTTATAATATTGCTATGGAATTGCAAGCTTTAAAAGATATGGCCACACAAGTGCGCCGCGATATCGTCAGAATGGTGCATGCTGTACAGAGTGGGCACCCCGGTGGCTCATTAGGCTGTACAGAATACCTGGTGGCCCTTTATTTTAAAGAGATGAAGCACAATCCTGAATTCCACATGGAAGCCAAGGATGAAGATGTCTTCTTCTTATCAAACGGACACATCTCTCCGGTTTTCTACAGTGTACTGGCTCGCTCGGGTTATTTTCCGGTGTCTGAACTTGGAACTTTCAGAAAGCTAAATTCACGCTTGCAAGGACATCCTGCTACTCATGAGGGTTTACCCGGCGTGCGTATCGCCTCCGGCTCTTTGGGTCAGGGTTTGAGTGTAGCCTCAGGTATGGCTCTGGCTAAGAAAATGAACCAGGACTCCTCTTTTGTATTTGCACTTACCGGTGACGGAGAGCTACAGGAAGGTCAAAACTGGGAAGCAATTATGTTTGCGGCTCATCACAAACTAGATAATCTCATTGTAGCGGTTGACTATAATGGGCAGCAGATTGACGGGCCTACCCATATGGTATTGCACCTAGGCGACTTAAAAAGCAAGTTTGAAGCTTTTGGCTGGGAAGTACAAACAATAGAGAAAGGTAATGATATGGAATCTGTTGTAAAAGGCATACAAGCAGCGAAAGCTGCCTCTGGCAATGGAAAACCTATCTGCATCCTGCTCAAAACAGAAATGGGCGCCGGTGTTAGCTTTATGGAGGGTACGCACAAATGGCATGGCATCGCTCCAAATGATGAGCAACTCGCTCAGGCATTATCAGAGTTGCCCGAAACCCTTGGTGACTATTAATTTAGTATATCATTCAGGCCGGTTGGCTATTCAAAGCATGCACTTTATTTTGTATGCTTATAGCAAAATTGGGCTTATATTACTTTTTTGTATTGCAAAAAGCAGCTACATATTTAAAATCACTTTACCTTTGTAGTCTGTTAAAAATAATCTAAACTCTTTTTAGTAATGATAGAAAACGGTATTAAAAATGCTACTGCCGATTTAGCGCAAATAGGTATCCGTCCTGCTGTTGCACATTGGAACCTTTCTCCTGAGAAATTAACAGAACAGACAATTGCCTTGGGGCAAGGTGTACTCAACAGCACCGGAGCCTTATGTGTTAATACTGGAAAATTTACAGGCCGTTCACCTAAAGATAAATTTACGGTGAAAGACGCCATCACTGAAAATACCGTTGATTGGGGTGATGTAAATATTCCTTTCGCTCCTGAGGCTTTTGACAAGCTTTATGACAAAGTTGTAGCTTATCTAGAAGGTAAAGAAATATGGGTGCGCGATGCTTATGCCTGCGCCGATCCAAAATATCGTCTTAATATACGTGTAGTAAACGAAGCGCCTTGGGCTAACCTCTTCTGCAACGACCTTTTCTTACGTCCTACAGAAGCTGAGATTGCCGATTTCACTCCGGAATGGCATATCATTCAGGTGCCTAGCTTCCTGGCTGACCCTGCTACAGACGGCACACGCCAAGGCAACTTTACCATCGTAAACTTTACCAGAAAGGTTATCCTTATCGGCGGCTCTGCTTATACCGGTGAAATGAAAAAAGGTATCTTCGGAGTACTTAATTTCATCTTACCACACGAGCACAATGTATTGTCTATGCACTGCTCTGCCAACGAAGGCTCGAACGGTGACGTAGCACTTTTCTTCGGGCTTAGCGGTACCGGAAAAACTACTTTGAGCGCCGATCCTACCCGCCCGCTTATCGGTGATGATGAGCATGGCTGGGCTGATGGTTCTGTATTCAACTTCGAAGGTGGCTGCTATGCAAAAGTTATAGACCTTAGCAAAGAAAAAGAACCCCAAATTTTTGATGCTATTCGTCCGGGTGCATTACTGGAAAACATTGTTTTCCATGAGGGAACTAATGAGGTGGATTATGCAAATGGAAGCATCACTGAAAACACTCGTGCCGCTTATCCAATTGACCACATTTCAAATGCTAAGAATCCATCTTATGGTGGTGATCCAAAAAATATCTTCTTCCTTACATGTGATGCCTTTGGTATTTTGCCGCCAATCTCTAAGCTGACCAAAGCGCAGGCTATGTATCACTTTGTAAGTGGTTACACTGCAAAAGTGGCCGGTACAGAAGTAGGTATCACTGAGCCTCAAACTACCTTCTCTGCATGTTTCGGTCGTGTATTCTTACCTTTACACCCTATCAAATATGCAGAACTGCTAGGTAAAAAACTAGAAGAGCATCATGATGTAAATGTTTGGTTGATTAATACCGGATGGAGCGGTGGCGCTTATGGTGTGGGTAAACGTATAAATCTTAAATATACCCGTGCTATGATTGGTGCTGCTATGAACGGCGAACTGAACGATGCTAAATTCACTCCGCATCAAATCTTTGGTGTGTTGATACCAGACGCAGTGCCTGGTGTGCCTTCTGAAATCCTGAATCCACAAGACACTTGGGAAGACAAGGATGCATACACTAAGAAAGCGTTGGAACTGGCTCAATTATTTGTAAACAATTTTGAAAAATATGCTAGCGAAGCTAATGCCGAAACTCTGGCTGCTGCTCCGGTAACCTCTTTGGCTGCCGTAAACTAATAGCATCATTTGGAATATTCAAAAAGGCTGCCCCTCAAGGCAGCCTTTTTCTTTTCCCTTTGCTAAAGCAAGCATGCGTATGAAGCTTGAGATGCATCCCCACGAGACCAAGGGCGCTGCTTTTCAAGATATTAATGCTTGTGAAGATGCTGGCAGTAGAGAGCATAATCCCAGATTACGCATTAGGAATTTAAAAGAAAATTATTATGGCAAATAATCCACAAAATAGTGAAAAAAGCATAATAAATTATGGTTTTTGAGCTATTGAAGTGGATTAGAAGCAAGAATAATTTTATATAAAGA
>DATGQB010000235.1:0-2602 GCA_035304405.1 Edaphocola sp. | reverse complement strand
AATATGCTGTTCTTGTAAGACAGCTCCAAGCCTAAGCGAGGATCTACACTAATCGGGTCGCCTGAGATTGCTGCCAATCGTTTGCCATCTGTTGTAATATCCGCAGCAAGCTCCACCAACAATTGCAGTTTACTTTCAGGTTTAAAAAAGTACCGGCCATAAGCAACGTTCAATCGCGGATACATCACTTCATATGATTTAATGGGAATTTCATTATCGGTCTGGCGAAATATCTCCTTTTCTCGATCTGTAAAATTGAAACGCCAACTGGTAGTAGTGGTGGTAATATCGCGGGCAGAAATACCCCAGCGCCATTTGTCAGAATAAATCTGTAAGCCCATGTCCAATCCTACGCCCCAAGCATTGGACATCTTGCCCACGTGGCGGTATATGACTTTGGCATTGGCACCCAAACTGGCTTTAACCTTGTCATTACCTTTAAACCAGTCCAACATTTGACTATAACTAAAGGAAAAAGCATAGTCACCCGCGGAAATTGATTTTAATTTACTCTCATCAAATGAGCCATCGGGCTGCACATAATCTATGGTATATGGGATATTATCGGTTGCAAATCGCATATACGACACCCCAATTGCTCGCTTAGGATCCTTAAGTTTTAGGCCCAGCGCTCCATAATTATACTTAAATATACCGGCAAAATACTCTGCATGCATGGCACCCAACTCTGAATGATGCTGCATATTTACCAATCCTGCGGGATTCCAGTAGGCCGAGTAAGCATCGGCTGTACTTGCGGCCTGTGCGCCACCCATGGCCAAGCCCCGGGCACCCACGCCAATGTTCAAATATTCATTGACATAAATGCGACTCTGAGCTCCTGACTCCGGTCTAAATATCAAGCTTAGACCAAGTGTGCAAGCAAGCGCTTTGTAAAGCATATAAGACTTATATTTCTCCAAGGATTCTGACTATTAAACAATAAAAAATGGCTTCTCAAAACCATATGAATTAACGCACAAAGATATGTAAATACACTGAATGCATCATCAAAAAATTAAGATATATAGTTTTTATATTGTTAATAACGATACAGCATGCTTGGCTGCTATTCCCTCTAATTCCGAATTTATTGATACTTTTGCAGCTTGTAATTTCTTATGATGAACAACTACATTCCTGAATTAAAAGCCAGAGGCTTACTGCAAGATATTATTCCGGGCACGGAAGAAGCACTAGCAAAAGAAATGGTAATCGGCTATATCGGCTTTGACCCAACAGCAGATAGTCTGCACATAGGTAGCCTGCTACCTATCATTTTGCTCATGCACATGCAGCGAAATGGCCATAAACCTATCGCTTTGGTGGGTGGTGCTACAGGTATGATTGGAGACCCTACCGGAAAATCTGCCGAACGCAACCTCCTTGATGCCGACACCATTGAGCGCAATCTCCAAGGTATTAAGAAACAGTTGGAGCGATTCCTGGATTTTGATACTACAAAGCCCAATGCAGCCAAAATCGTAAACAATTACGATTGGTTTAAAAACTATAACTTCCTTGATTTTATAAGAGATGCGGGCAAGCACATATCTGTAAACTATATGATGGCCAAAGATTCTGTCCAAAAGCGTCTGGAGTATGGCCTTAGCTTCACAGAATTTTCATACCAGCTCATCCAAGCTTATGATTTCTATTATCTGAATAAGCATGAAGGGGTAAAATTGCAAGCCGGGGGCGCAGACCAATGGGGTAATATTACTACTGGCACTGAGCTCATCCGGCGCATGGGAGGTGGCGAAGTGTATGCATTTACCTGCCCATTGCTGAAAAAGGCCGACGGGGGTAAGTTTGGGAAAACAGAAGGTGGCAATGTATGGTTAGATCGCAATAAGACCTCTCCTTATGCTTTTTATCAGTTCTGGCTCAATGTTGCCGATGAAGATGCCAAAAACTTTATTAAGATTTTCACCTTCATTCCTCTGGATGAAATAGAACAACTTACTCAAAAGCATGATGAAGCGCCGCATCTACGCCTATTACAAAAGCGCTTAGCTGAAGAGCTCACCATAATGGTGCACTCTCAGGAAGACCTTTTCTTTGCCCAGCAAGCTTCTGAAATCTTGTTTGGCAAGGCTACAAAAGAGGCCCTGATATCATTAAGCGAAGCCCAACTTCTGGAAATCATGGAAGGTGTGCCACAGGTGAGATATGCAAAGACAGCACTGGATGGTGAAGGTATTGATTTAGTGTCGTATTTTGCGGAAACAGGAGTATTCCCATCCAAAGGTGAAGCCCGCAAGATGCTCACAGCAGGAGGCATTAGCCTCAACAAGGAAAAGTTAAGCAACGTGGGCGCAGACTTCCGCGTTAGCAGCAAAGACTTGCTGGCCGACAAATACATGCTATTTCAGAAAGGTAAAAAACAATACTATCTGGGTATTTTCGAATAGTATAAAAATACACTTTATTCCAAAGGCTGCTCTAATTGAGCAGCCTTTGGATTTTTTTGACAAATACTGATATCTCTTCCTAGCTTGCTCACTACAAGCGCCACAATGCATTGCTTTCCCATTTGCGACAGCAGTCCCAAACGTTAAGCCGAAAATGGCTGCCCTTGCGGTACAGCCTATCTTTTTTT
>DATGQB010000234.1:0-9750 GCA_035304405.1 Edaphocola sp. | reverse complement strand
GAGCACCGCACTTTCACCAACTTGCTCACATAAAAGGCTACGCCCAAATGTCAGAATCCTGATATATATCAGGCTTATTTCTTTCCTGATGTAATTTTATAAACGTATTTTTGGTTCCAGGATAAAATGCTAAAGAATGAGTTTCCCTACAGATCTTGAAATAGCCCTATCTGCTAATATTCAACACATTAGAGACATTGCTGACAAAATTGGTATTGACAGAGAAGACCTTGAATATTACGGCAAAAACAAAGCCAAAATACCACTTAGCTACATCAGTGAAGAAAAAATGAAGCAGGCCAAACTGGTTCTGGTTTCTGCCATTAACCCCACCCCTGCGGGAGAAGGTAAGACTACTGTTTCGGTGGGTCTATGTGATGGCTTAAACAAAATAGGCAAGAAAGCCATAGCCGTATTAAGAGAGCCCAGCCTGGGGCCGGTGTTTGGCATCAAAGGAGGTGCCGCCGGTGGTGGTTATGCTCAGGTCATCCCTATGGTGGATATCAATCTGCATTTTACCGGCGACTTTGCAGCTATTGAAAAGGCCAATAATCTTCTATCTGCGCTGATTGACAACAATCTTCAGAATAAAAAATATTCCTTAAACATAGACCCAAAATCCATTGTATGGAAGCGGGTAATGGACATGAACGACCGCGCACTTCGCCAAATCATCGTGGGTTTAGGTGGCAGTGCCAATGGGATGATACGGGAGGAAGGCTTTAACATTACCCCAGCCTCTGAGGTGATGGCTATCCTTTGCCTGAGTAAAGACTTTGAAGATCTAAAAAACCGACTAGGCAATATTTTTGTAGGATATACCTATGACAAAAAGCCTATCTATGCCAGAGATTTGAAAGCGGAAGGAGCCATGGCCATTTTGCTGAAAGATGCCATCAAACCCAATCTGGTACAGACACTTGAAAATAATCCTGCCATTCTACACGGCGGACCATTTGCCAATATCGCACAAGGCACCAACACCATCATTGCCACAAAGATGGGGCTATCTCTGGGCGAGTACGTAGTTACAGAAGCTGGCTTTGGTGCAGACCTTGGTGCAGAAAAATTCTTACACATAAAATGCCACTACGGCAATCTAAAGCCAGATGCATTTGTAATCGTAGCCACAATTAGGGCGTTAAGGTATCATGGCGGTGCCCAAAAAGGCGAGTTCGAAAATCCCGGCATTCACTTCCTGCAAAAGGGCATTGAGAATCTCAAAAAGCACATTGAAAATGCCTTCAAATTTGGCCTAAAACCGATTGTCGCCATTAACCACTTTGCTTCCGATACAGAAGAAGAGATTCAGTTTGTAAAAGATGAATGCGCACAACTGGGCGTAAAGGCCATACTTGCCGATGAGTTTACCAAAGGTAGCGAAGGCATGACAGAGCTGGCAAATGAAGTAGTGCTCAGTGCAGAGCGCTATGGCAACAATTTCCAACCGCTATATGACATAAATGATTCTGTAGAAGAAAAAATAGCTACTATTGCCAAAGAAGTTTACGGAGCAGATGATGTGGTCTATTCTGCCAAAGCCAAAGCAGACTTAAAAATCATTTATAATTTAGGTTTTGACAAGCTACCCATATGCATGGCCAAAACCCAAAAATCGCTGAGCGACAACGAGAAATTGATTGGCCGACCCTCCGGTTTCAAAATAACCGTGCGTGAATTTGAATTTGCTGCAGGTGCGGGTTTTATCATACCTATCCTTGGCGATATGATGCGCATGCCCGGCTTGCCTGCCATTCCTGCCGCAGAGCACATGAATATTGACAAAGATGGAGTCATTACCGGATTGAGCTAAAGCAGGCTATACCATATTACTATAAGACGCAACCCGGCAATTTCAGGAATTGCCGGGTTGTTATATACAGGGAGTTTAGGATGATATCTTAGAGCAAGCCTACTTGCTTCATGCAATCCTTCATCATAAAATAAGTACGTTCGATATCATTGTCCAGACCAATGGAGAAGCGTATGATGCCGTCAGATAAGCCCATCGCTTTTTGTTCTTCTTCCGGAATTTCGCTTGAAGTAGATGTACCAGGAGCGCTGAAAAGTGTTTTATAAAAGCCCAAGCTCACCGCCAGATAGCCGATGTTGCGCTCTTGCATCAGCTCCATGAGTGCATTCGCAGTTTCCAGGTTTTTAGCATCGATAGCCATCATACCACCGAAACCATATTCGGCTCTATACATTTTCTTGTACAATTCATGACCGGGATGCGATTGCAAACCAGGATAAGCGACCTTAATGCCATCTTGCTCAAAACGCTCTGCGAGGTACATTGCGTTATGTGCATGCTGTTTCATACGAATATGCAGCGTGCGCAGGTTCTTAAGAATGCTGGCACTACGCAAACTATCCATAGTGGAACCCAACAGCATAGCTGCACCATCATTAACATTACGCAAAGCATCGATAAACTCTTGAGTACCGCAAACAACACCACCCACTGTATCACTACTACCGTTAATAAATTTGGTAAGACTGTGAATCACCACATCTGCGCCCAGTGCTGCAGGTGCGATAGCCATTGGGGAGAATGTATTGTCTACTACTAATTTCAGATTATGCTTGCGTGCCAACGCAGCCATACCTTCAATATCAGTAATCTCCAAAAGAGGATTGCTCACCGCCTCACAATACAATACTTTAGTGTTGGGAGTAATAGCTTGTTCTACCGCCTCCAGATTAGTACTATCCACAAAAGTGGTTTGAATGCCTAGCTTTGGCAAAAAGTTTTTCATGAACGCATAGGTACCTCCATAGATGGTTCTAGAAGAGACAATATGCTCACCGGCGCTACACAACTGCAGCAAAACGGCTGTAATAGCACCCATACCAGAAGCAGTAACGGTAGCAGCCTCTGTATTTTCTAGCGCCGCTAGTGCCTTGCCCAAATAAAGGTTGCTTGGGGAAGAGTGTCTTGAATACAGATAGCATCCTTCTGCATTACCTTCAAAAGTATCAAACATGGTCTTTGCAGAAAGGAAAGTGTAAGTAGAAGAATCTGAAATTGATGGATTTACACCACCAAACTCTCCAAAGTATTGCAGATCCTGAATGTTGTCGGCCGGATTAAATGTCATAATATTTTATCTTGGTTTATATACAAAAGTCGAGAAAATTCTATGAACTAAAAAGCTTTTGCTGCTTATAGATAATAATAACGCCAAAATAAAGTTGAGGGGAAGGAATTGGCGCATTGGCGACTGCTGCGCATAAAAGATATTCGCTAGCCAATAAAAAAGCTGCCCCGAAGAGCAGCTTATAATAAAAAAATTTTGACTAGTACGCCCATTTGATATAAATAGAGCCCCAGGTGAAGCCACCTCCAAAGGCAGCCAAAATAAGGTTATCACCTTTTTTGAGTCTGTTTTCATACTCCCACAGACAGAGTGGCAGGGTGCCATTGGTCGTATTACCGTAGCGCATAATATTGAGCATCACGCGCTCCTCCGGCACATTCATGCGCTGAGCCGTAGCATCGATGATGCGCTTATTAGCCTGATGCGGTACCAACCAGGCCACGTCATCTCCGGAGAGATTGTTACGCTCCATAATTTGTGCAGCTACGTCTGCCATATTGGTAACAGCGAATTTAAATACCGTTTGCCCCTCCTGATAAACATAGTGCTCTTTATTAGCTACAGTTTCCATAGTAGCGGGTCTGCGCGAGCCACCAGCTTTTTGGTGCAAGTGCTTCCAGCCATTGCCATCACTTTTGAGTATAGCATCAATAATTCCATTACCGGAATCATCTGGCTCCAGCAACACCGCGCCGGCACCATCTCCAAAGATGATACAGGTGGTACGATCTTCATAGTTCATAATAGAACTCATTTTATCGCCACCTACCACAATTACTTTTTTACAGCGACCAGTTTGGATAAACTGAGCAGCTGTTGTAAGTGCGTATAAAAAGCCACTACAAGCGGCATTGATATCGTAGTTAAAAGCATTGACGAGGCCGCAGTTTGCTGCAATAATATTTGCTGTGGCCGGAAATTGCATATCCGGCGTAGTGGTAGCACATATTAGCAAATCAATTTCTGCCGGATCAATATTTTTCTTTTCCAGAATCTGCTTCACGGCCGCAGTACCCATTACAGAGGTGCCTTGGTCTTTTCCTTTTAATATGCGTCTTTCCAGGATACCGGTTCTGGTTCTTATCCATTCGTCGGAGGTATCTATTATAGACTCTAACTCTTTATTAGTTAAGACATAATCGGGTACATACCCTCCCACGGCTGTTATTGCAGCATGTATTTTGTTCATTTATATTTGATAGTAATTTAAAAGTCAAAAGTAAGTACTAAATTTCAGTAATTACCCATTCCGTTCAATTTTAGCAATTTGCTCCTGAATACAGAAAGGTGCAAAAACGCCAAAACAGTGGTATTAGGTGGTCATACCACCACATACATTAATTACCTGACCATTTACATAGCTGCTCATGTCGGATGCTAAAAACAGAGCCACATTGGCAATTTCGTCGGGATGAGCAAATCTATTCATTGGAATTTTGGCCATCCATTTATCCACAGCATCGCCACCTTCTTTGAGATAATGGGTCATATCTGTTTCTACAAATCCTGGAGCAATAGCATTGAAACGCACATTGCGGCTACCCAACTCCAGTGCCATAGATTTGGTAAAGCCAATGATACCAGCTTTAGAGGCTGCATATGAGCTTTGTCCGCCATTACCTTGCACTCCCACCACGGAACTCATATTGATAACGCTACCGGCCTTAGCTTTCATCATAGGGCGAATAACCTGCTTGCTGAGGTTAAATACAGATTTCAGATTGGCTTGCATTACTTCGTCCCATTGCTCTTCGGTGACTCTTAACAGGAGATTATCTCTGGAAATACCTGCGTTATTCACACAAATGTCAATACCACCAAAAGCAGCCAAAACCTCATTTACTAATGCTTCTGTCTGAGCAAAATCAGCGGCATCACTTTTGTATGCCTTTACCTGCACACCGAGAGCGGACAGTTCTTCTACGATTTGGTTTGCTTTTTCTGCTGAAGATAGATAAGTGAATGCAACATTGGCGCCGGCAGCAGCAAATTTTCGTACTATAGCTTCACCGATTCCCCGACTTCCACCGGTGATTAATGCTGTCTTCCCTTGTAATAGTTTCATGAGTTCTTATTTAAGTTCTTGCGTGTTTTTTAAAAGCTTTTTACTGAAAAATGTAAAGAATGCTAAGGTACATCATATTCATTTTATACAATGAAATTTATGCAAAATTATGTTATTATAGCTCCAAAAGACTAGGTCAATGGCATGTCCTGGATGTTGGTGTCAGAAAATTCGTTACATTTGTTAGTAACAAAATTTAAGGCGTAAAAATGTTCGACGACGATTGGAACGATGAGGACTTTGCAGGTAGCTTAGACACCTTGCTTATACAATACCAAGCGCTAAAAAAGGGCGAAGCAGACAGATTCTGGGATGAACAGGAGTTTGAACTGATAATCGATTATTTCTTTCAAAATGGACAAGAGTCGGAAGCGCTTATTGCTTGCGAACTGGCTTTAATACACCACCCATTCTCTTCTGAATTTTTGCTGCTTAAAGCAGAATTACTTTTTCAAGCACAGAAATACCGCCAGGCGCTTAGCGCACTCGACGAGCTGGATGCCAAAGAGCAAATACAACTAGACTCCGTGGTGCTCCGCTCGGACATATTAGTGGCACAATACAAATTCGACCAGGCGGTGGCCCACCTCGAGAAAATGTCACTCATCTTCTCCGGCAAGGAACAAATTGACATCCTACTGGAGCTAGCTGAGGTATATGATGAATGTGAGGAACTGGATGCAGTCTTTGATACGCTTAAACGCATATTGAAAATAGACCCTAACTGCGAAGAGGCTTTACATAAAATCTGTTATTGGACGGATTTCGCCGAAAAACAAGAAGAATCAATTGTCCTACATCAAGAGATTATTGATGCCTTTCCTTATAACGCTCTGGCTTGGTTCAACCTGGGCTCTGCCTATCAGGGATTGAAAATGTACGAGAAAGCTATCGACGCTTACGAATTTTGCCTGGCCATCGACGATAAATTTGAAATCGCCTATCGCAATATAGCAGAAGCTTACATTCGACTAAAATGGTACGACAAAGCCATAGAATCTTTAGAGAAAAATCTGGAACTGGGCAAACCCGAAGATGTGATATTTGAGGCCATTGGTCATTGCTTTGAAAAGAAAAATAATTATGCCAAGGCCAGACAATATTATACAGAAGCGGTGAAGCTTAATCCTACAGACGATGGTATATACTTCAAAATAGGCAAAACTTACGTAAAAGAGCAAGCATGGGAAAAGGCTATGCGACAGTTTGCCAAAGCATATGAACTGGATAAGGAAAATGTGCAGTACTGCCTCGCTCTGGGCGACTGTATGCTGGAGCTCCACGATGGCCCTGAGGCAGTAGCCTTCTATATTGCTGCAATTAAGATCAGACCTTCTCATAAAAAGAGTTGGCTGAGTCTGATTAAGGCATTATACCTGTTTGGATACTACGCCGAAGCATTGGAGCAGCTCCGGGAATCTGAAAACTTTTTTAACCGCAATGCAGAATTCAAGTATTATGAATCGCTAATACTCTTTGCACAAGGAAAATCAAAAGAGGCGATGCTCATCCTGGAAGACGCATTGGAGAGCGATCCCAGAAAATTCAAACTTATAGAAACGCTGAAACCGGAGCTGCTGCAGCGCAATGCGGTAATGGAACTGGTGGCGAAATACATTAAATCTAAGAAAAGCTGACCCGGGCAAGAGTCCCCAGCTACAATCGCATTAGGCCCTTGATTATTGCTACATACAGGGTAGTACGCCTATATGCTTAAAACAGAGCTGGCTTAGGCCTGACGCCTCTATCACCAGTAGCCAGTCTGATGTGCCATGCGCGACTATTAAAGCAACCTGTAATTTTGGCATTTCGTCATTTTGGATTGATATTTGTAGTTTATAGCTTAATTAAATGAATTAACCAATGGATGCAAAAGAATTTAGAAAATACGCCATAAAGCATCAGCGCATCAGTAGTAATACTTTTGACCAATATGCAGCACACGTTAGTGCAGACCCCACTGCCCTAACCCCTTATATCATTGAGGAGCGCCCCATGAATGTAGCTTCTATGGATGTCTTCAGCCGACTGATGATGGATAGAATCATCTTTATGGGTGAACCCATCAATGACTATGTTGCTAATATCGTCACTGCTCAGCTTCTGTTTCTGGAAAGTACAGACCGCTCCCGCGATGTACAAATGTATATCAACAGTCCGGGAGGTAGCGTGTATGCCGGATTAGGCATATATGACACAATGCAGGTAATCAACCCTGACATTGCCACCATCTGTACCGGTATTGCAGCCAGTATGGGAGCTGTATTAATGGCAGCCGGCACTCATGGCAAACGCACGGCATTGCGCCATAGCCGCATTATGATTCACCAACCTAGCTCAGCTATTGGTGGTCAGGCTACCGATATTGAGGTAACTGTAAAAGAAATAAAAAGGGTAAAAGAAAACTTATACACTATCCTGTCTGAACATACCGGGCAGAGCTTCGACCGCATTGCAGAAGATAGTATGAGAGACTTCTGGATGCTGGCAGACGAGGCTAAAGCATACGGCATTGTGGATGAAGTATTGTCTGTAAATCCCAGAAAAGCAAAAAAATCCTAGAAAACCTTTAAAAGAATAAGTAATGAACAAGGATAAATTGTATCATCTCAATATAAGACTAGACGAGGAGCCCGAAGAAGAGGAAGACGACAAACCTCAAGTGGATAATATCCCTGGAAGCTTGTGGGCGAAAAAACAAGAAGAATTATTCTTCAAAAACCGCAATATTTACCTTTGGGGGCCGGTAGATGATCGTTCTGCTAAGGATGTGGTGAACAGACTGCTGCTCTTGGATGCCGACCAACCGGGTGAACCCATCAATTTTTATATCAATAGCCCCGGAGGGGTTGTTACCAGCGGTATGGTGATTCATGATGTCATCAAAATGATTCAGTCTCCGGTAAGCACTATTTGCATGGGTTTAGCAGCCAGCATGGGCTCATTGCTCCTCAGCGCGGGAGAAAAAGGCAAGAGATTCATCTTCCCTCATGGTGAGGTCATGATTCATCAGCCAAGCTTGAGTGGCTATTTCCGCGGTGTGAGCGCCGACCTGGAAATCCATGCCCAACAAATTCAGAAAACCAAAGAGCTGAGTATCAAAATTCTGGCCGAAAACTGTGGGCAGGATTTTGAAAAAGTGAAAAAAGACATGGAGCGCGATTATTGGATGAACGCTCAAGAAGCCATTGAATATGGTATCGTGGACGGAATCGTGGACAAACTTTAGTTGTTTTCTGCATTTATTATACAAAAAGCGACAACAGCATGGTGCTGTTGTCGCTTTTACTGTTTTATACCTGATACAATGTACCTTTGCAGCATATGAATATTGGTTTTGACGCAAAAAGAGCATTGTATAACCGTACCGGACTAGGCAATTATAGTCGCAATTTGATAACTGCGCTGCTACAATACTATCCGGAGCATCATTACCAGCTCTTTACACCCAAGCTCAAGGCCCAGCACCTAATGCAATCTCAGCCGCCTTCTGAAGCATTCCACTATATTACCCCCTCAGGCGGCTTATGGCCGGGTGCCCTATGGCGCAGCTTCGGCATTCCATTTTGCTTTTCTAAGCAGCAAACACAAATCTTTCACGGCCTGAGTGCAGAACTACCTTATACACCACGCAATAAGCCCATAAAATATGTGGTCACTATTCACGACCTCATCTTTTTGCGATTGCCGCATTTATACTCAGCCATAGACCGCAAAATATATCTGCACAAAACCCAATATGCCTGCAAGCGGGCTGATATCATCATCGCCATTAGCGAACAGACTAAGCGCGACCTTATTGAGTTTCTGCACATTGAGCCTGCCAGGATAAAAGTAGTGTACCAAAACTGTAACCCGGCATTTGCACAGATTGCGGCAATAGACAGGCTCGAAGCTGTGCGCAAGCAATATGACCTGCCAGAGCGCTTTCTGCTGAATGTAGGAACTATTGAAGCGCGAAAAAATGCCAGAGTCATCCTTGAGGCGCTACTAAAGGTACCTGAAGATATAAAACTAGTCATTGTAGGCAAAGCCACAGCCTACCAGCAAGAACTAGAGCAGTATATCAGACAGCATCCCGCTCTGAGCTCTAGAGTTCAAATCCTGAACAATGTAGGTTATCAAGACCTTATAGCTATTTATCAGTTGGCCCATATCTTCATCTATCCTAGCATTTTTGAGGGCTTTGGCATTCCGGTGATTGAGGCCTTATCTGCAGGCCTACCCGTTATAGCCGCCACAGGTAGCTGTCTTGAAGAAGCCGGTGGCCCGAGCAGTTTGTATTTCGCACCTGATGACGCTGACACATTGGCCGCGCATATACATCATCTTTGGCATAATGACCAAGCCTGTAAGGACAGCATCACTGCAGCACAGGAGCACATCAAAACTTTCAGCGCTGAGCAGTTTGCCCAAAATACCATGGCAGTTTATCAAAGTCTGGTATAAACCCAGATTACGCATTAGACTCTTTATATAAAATTATTCTTGCTTCTAATCCACTTCAATAGCTCAAAAACCATAATTTATTATGCTTTTTTCACTATTTTGTGGATTATTTGCCATAATAATTTTCTTTTAAAT
>DATGQB010000233.1:0-5367 GCA_035304405.1 Edaphocola sp. | reverse complement strand
TAGGAATTTAAAAGAAAATTATTATGGCAAATAATCCACAAAATAGTGAAAAAAGCATAATAAATTATGGTTTTTGAGCTATTGAAGTGGATTGGAAGCAAGAATAATTTTATATAAAGAGTCTAATGCGTAATCTGGGTTAAATTGCTAGCATGTTTTGGTGTCAGAATTTACAATCCTTTTACTTAAATTTGCGCCACTATGTCAACATTACAATTCCACGATTTAACAGTAAAGGATATACGTCAGGAAACCGCAGAATGTGTTTCTGTTTCTTTTGATGTGCCAGAATCTTTAAAGGAAGTATTTACTTTCCTGCCCGGCCAATACCTTACGCTTAAGGCAGTTGTCAATGGTCAGGAAGTAAGACGCTCATACTCTATTTGTTCGGCGCCCCAGGACGGAGAGTTAAGAGTAGCGGTGAAAAGTGTGAATCCTCCCGGGAAGTTTAGTACCTGGGCCAATACGGAATTGAAGGTTGGCGATGTGTTGGCGGTAATGCCTCCACTGGGCAATTTTACTCCAAGAAAAATCGAAAAGGCACAGCGCAATTATCTGGCTTTTGCTGCAGGTAGTGGCATTACGCCCATTATGAGTATAATGAAGTCTGTACTGCATACCGATCTTAGCAGTACATTTACATTGGTGTTTGGTAATTATAACAGAAACTCCATCATATTTAAGGAAGATATCGAGGCACTGAAAAATAAATACATGAGCCGCTTGCGTGTTTTTCATGTGATGAATAAAGAATCTCAGGAGGCCGAGCTACTCAATGGTATGATTACGGCCGAAAAAGTAAGGTCTTTTAAAGACTATAAGCTGATTAACTATGCGCTTATCGATGATGTGTTCATCTGTGGTCCGGAACCCATGATTATCGCGTTGAAAGACTATTTTATAGAGGAAGAAAAGCTAAGTCCGGAGCAAGTGCATTTTGAGCTCTTCTCTTCACCAGACCAGCCCAAAAAGGTAAACGAAGAGTGGGAAGCCAAGCAACAGCTTATAGATAGAACAAAAGTGGCTAAGGTAACCGTTAAGTTAGATGGTAACACCTTCGATATGGACTTGCCTTTTGTAGGCGAAAATATCCTCGATGCAGCATTGCAGCATGGAGGAGACCTACCTTACGCATGCAAGGGGGGGGTCTGCTGTACCTGTAAGGCAAAATTGGTATCCGGAGAGGTGGAAATGGAAGTGAATTATGGTCTGGAGCCGGATGAGATTGCCAATAATTTCATTCTTACCTGTCAGTCGCATCCTCGCAGCGAGCATGTGGTGGTGGATTTTGATATCAAGTAAGAAAAATCAAAAAAAAAGTTTTGGAGATTTTGAAATAGGTTTCTATATTTGCATCCCGTTTCACAATAGCGGTAGAAGGATGGTTCGGTAGCTCAGCTGGATAGAGCATCAGCCTTCTAAGCTGAGGGTCCTTGGTTCGAATCCAAGCCGAATCACATAAGGAAAGCGAAATTCGATAAGTTCGGGTTTCGCTTTTTTTTGGCTGCATGCTTACTGTGAATAGATTTTGCAGTTACAGATTTTAATGCTAAATTTATACGGTTTTATCTCAATAGCGATTGTGCTCAACAATTTGTTTTTTGGCGTTTTATGGCGATCAACACTAAAATTAATCTAAAAAAAGAACTACAAAGGTATTTTGGATTCGAACAATTCAAGGGTGACCAGGAAAAAATTATTAAGAGTATTCTGTCGGGAAAGGACACCTTCGTCATCATGCCTACCGGTGGTGGCAAGTCATTGTGTTACCAGCTACCGGCTCTGCTTAGCGAGGGAGTAGCACTGGTGGTGTCGCCTTTGATTGCGCTGATGAAAAATCAGGTGGACTTGATACGTGGATACAGTGATGATGATAATGTTGCGCATTTCCTCAATTCAAGTTTGAGCAAAGCTCAGCAAAAAAAGGTAAAGGAAGACCTTAAGCAAGGGAAAACCAAGCTGCTATATGTGGCTCCCGAAACATTGACCAAGCAAGAAAATATCGACTTCTTTTCGGATATCAAAATCTCTTTTGTAGCAGTGGATGAAGCTCACTGTATCTCCGAGTGGGGCCATGATTTTAGGCCGGAGTACCGTAAGCTTAGTGATATGATTCGTCAAATAAACGCGGAGCTACCGGTAATCGCACTTACAGCCACAGCCACTCCAAAAGTACAAGACGATATTATTAAAAATCTCGACCTGAAAAATCCTGAGGTATTTGTTAGTTCATTTAATCGTCCAAACCTGTATTATGAGGTAGTGCCTAAAATTTCAAAAAAACAGGTGCTGAAGCATATTGTTCGCTTCATCTCTCAGCATAAGGGTAAAAGTGGTATTATTTATACCTTAAACAGAAAAACAACAGAAGAACTCGCCAGTACCTTGGTGGCCAATGGTATCAAAGCTGTGGCCTACCACGCCGGCTTGGATGTGGCCACAAGAGCACAACGCCAGGATAGCTTTTTGCATGAAGATGTAGAGGTAATAGTAGCTACAATCGCATTCGGTATGGGTATTGATAAGCCGGATGTGCGTTTTGTAATGCACTATAATATTCCAAAATCTATTGAAAATTATTACCAGGAAACGGGTAGGGCTGGCCGCGACGGTCTAGAGGGTAAATGTATCCTTTATTATTCTCATAAGGATGTACAAAAACTGGACCACCTCATGAGAGATAAGCCGCTCAGCGAGCGCGAAATGGGCGCACAGCTGATTGCCGAAACGGTTGCCTATGTAGAATCCGGTGCATGTAGAAGGCGTCAGCTATTGCACTATTTTGGTGAAATCAATAAGATTGAAAACTGCGGCAATTGTGATAATTGTTGCAATCCCAAAGAAAAATTGGATGTTAAGGACAGCGTTAAGATTGTGCTAGATACCATCGATGCACTTGACGAACGCTTTGGTATAGAGTATGTGGTAGATGTGGTGCTTGGTAAGAAGAGTCCGCAAATAAATACATTCAAGCATGATAAATTGCCGGTTTTTGGCTCAGGTTTGATTATGAAAATGGATGAAAACTTCTGGTTTTCACTCATTCGCCAAATGATGTTGGAAGACTTTATCAGAAAGGATATTGAAGAGTATGGCTTGCTGAAAATTACCGAAAATGGACGTAAATTCCTGAAGAAGCCTGTTTCTATCAAAGTGCCTCTGAATCATCAGTATGAAATGGAGGCTGAGGATGAAGACGACGCTGCAGGTGGGACCGGTGCCGTAGATACCGTGCTGCTGGATATGCTGTTTGACCTGCGTAAACAAGTAGCTAAAGAGAAAAAATTGCCTCCTTTTGTTATCTTCCTGGAGAATTCTCTTGAGGATATGGCGCAGAATTATCCGACTACCATGGCTGAGTTGGAAAAAATTCAAGGCGTGAGCAAAGGGAAAGCTTTGAAATTTGGTAAGAAATTTATCGAACTCATCGCCAAGTACGTGGAGGAGAATGATATCGTGAAGCCGGACGATTTCGTGATGAAAAATGTCGTAAACAAGAGCGGCCTTAAGGTCTACATTATCCAAAATATTGATAAGAAGATACCTTTGGAAACCATCGCGCAAAACAAAGATCTTACCTTGGACGAACTGCTTGGCGCTATGGAAGCAATTGTAGCCAGTGGTACCAAATTGAATATCGGCTATTGCATTGATGAAGAATTGGATGAAGATGAACAGGAAGATATTTTCGAATACTTCAGAAATGCGGAAGACGATGATTTGAATGCAGCTTATGAAGAGTTTAGAGATTATGACATCAGTATCGAGCTGTTGCAACTCATGCGTATCAAATTTATGAGTGATTACGCTAACTAGTTTAGACTGAATCGTTTAGATATTTTGATTAGAAAAGGAAAGTATAGAGATATTTATCGTTATTACTTTAAAATTATAAATTCTTGATTATTGTCAAATTAATTAAATTTGCCGGCCATTAATCAAGCACAGATATTCATCAATGGAACAAAAAGAAATAATAGAAAGGATAAATCATTTTTTAGTGGAGGATTTTGAGGTGGAGGAGTCTGCTATCAAGCCGGAATCAAAATTGAAAGAAACGCTGGACTTGGATAGCTTGGATTATATTGATCTAATTGTGGTTATTGAAAGCAATTTTGGATTCAAGGTAAAGCCTGAGGATTTTCAACATATGGAAACCATTCAGGACTTTTATACCTATGTAGAAAACAGGCTGCAAACAGCTTAGTCTTCAAATTATTTAACAAAAACGAAGTGCTGTAATGTCCGGATGGAGCGGCAAGTCAAGGGGTACCGCTTTAGGTTATAAGATATTCTTATGGCTGCTCAAGTTTGGAGGGCGCAAACCTGCATATGCTTTACTCAAAGTAGTAGCATGGTACTATATACTTTTTGTTCCTGCCGCGCGTATCCCCATAATGGCCTTTTATCGTGAGCGGCTGGGCTACTCCAAGGCGCAAAGTCGTAAGCTTTTCAGAAAAAATATTCTCATCTTCGGACAGTGCTTGCTGGACAAGTTTTATGTACTCAGCACTCAGAAAAATTGCTTCAATGTAAGCAGGGATGGTGGCCATTACCTCAACGAAATGGTGGATGCTGGACAGGGTGGTATCATTATCAGTGCGCATGTGGGCAATTATGAATTGGCCGGTCATCTGCTGGAGCGTTTGCATACGGTCATCAACATTGTGATGTATGATGGCGAAGATGCCGCCATCAAGTCCTACCTGGAAAAAGCTACCGGGCCCAAAAGTTTCAATATTATTTACATTAAGGAAGATATGTCTCATATATATGAGATGTCTGCCGCATTGCGCAGAAATGAGCTTATATGCCTGCATGCTGACAGGTTTGTGCCGGGTGCGCGCACCATTGTGCACGAGTTTCTCGGGGCGGATGCTCATTTCCCTCTTGGTCCATTTATACTAGCCAGCAAACTAAGAGCGCCTGTAAGTTTTGTGTTTGCGCTCAAAACGGGTGCGGATAACTATCATTTTACTGCCACGCCACCACAGGTATTTGAGGGTAGGGGTATGGAGGGGGCTCAGCATATGTTGGCGGCTTATGTAGCGGAGCTGGAAAGTAAAGTGCGTAGCTATCCTGAGCAGTGGTTTAACTATTACGATTTTTGGAGTACCCATTTAGATGCCCGGGCTTAATGGGTATAAATTTTTTGTATTTTATGAAAATTGCATCAACGACCGGGCTTTCTTTATCCATATCACAGTGGCCAGAACAAGGTTTGCGGTATTAAACCCAGATTACGCATTAGACTCTTTATATAAAATTATTCTTGCTTCTAATCCACTTCAATAGCTCAAAAACCATAATTTATTATGCTTTTTTCACTATTTTGTGGATTATTTGCCATAATAATTTTCTTTTAAA
>DATGQB010000232.1:0-2858 GCA_035304405.1 Edaphocola sp. | reverse complement strand
TGGATGAAAAGCAGGCCAACCACCTGAAAGCCTATGGCGTAGCCTACGCAGCCCTGCAATACGGGCTGGACGTAGACTGGATGCTGAACTATAAAGGCGGCAGCTTTGGTATACCGCAAACCAGCGAAATGGAGCGCATATGCAAGCTGCGTGGTGTGAGCTACGAAGTAATGAGCAATGCACAGTATGCAGCCGTACTATCTGAAATAGCCAACCCTGACTATAACGGCGATGTAATAAAACTGGAGAAACTACCGAAGATAGCCGTATATACCCCACCCGGCAAGCAACCCTGGGACGATGCCGTGACCCTGGTACTGACCTATGCCGAAATACCTTTTGACAAGATATATGATGACGAAGTACTGGATGCCAAGCTGAATGAGTATGACTGGCTGCACCTGCACCACGAAGATTTTACCGGGCAGTATGGTAAGTTCTGGGCTATGTACCGCAATGCATCGTGGTACCAGGAAGATGTGCGCCTGAGCGAGGAGATAGCCAACAGGCATGGCTTCCGCAAGGTATCGCAGCTAAAGCTGACTGTGGCGCAGAAGATACAGCAGTTTGTGGCAGGCGGCGGCTACCTGTTTGCCATGTGCTCTGCTACCGACAGCTACGACATTGCTTTAAGTGCCGATGGTGTGGATATTTGTGAAACACCTTTTGACGGTGACCCAATGGACCCAAACGCTCAAAACAAACTAAATTATAACAACTGCTTCGCATTTAAGGACTTCAAACTGGTTATCGACCCCAGACGCTATGAGTACTCAGATATAGACAATACCGAACACCGAAGGGTAGATCCCAACAACGACTATTTTTCACTATTTACTTTTTCTGCCAAATTTGACCCAGTGCCTAGTATGCTTACACAAAATCACACTACCACCATCAAAGGGTTTATGGGGCAAACTACTTCCTTTAGAAAACCAACCATTAAAAGCAATGTAGTCATCATGGGCGAAAACAGATCGGCCAATGAGGCAAGATATATACATGGAGAATATGGTAAAGGCACCTTCACATTCTATGGTGGACATGACCCTGAAGATTATCAACACGCTATCGGCGACCCTCCAACCGACCTTTCCCTCCACCCCACTTCACCGGGCTATAGATTAATACTCAACAATGTATTATTTCCAGCTGCCAAGAAAAAGCATAGAAAAACATAAACATTCTGGCATTTTTATTAATTTTACGAACTTTTTAAGCATTAATCTCCAATTAATAATTGAGCAATTATGAATAACGAATGGCCACTTTGGGAAATTTTTATACGTAGCAAAACTGGTCTTGACCACAAACATGTGGGTAGTTTACACGCAGCAGATGCGCAAATGGCAATTGAA
The DNA here is from genome assembly GCA_035304405.1 of Edaphocola sp. Taxonomy (GTDB): domain Bacteria; phylum Bacteroidota; class Bacteroidia; order Chitinophagales; family Chitinophagaceae; genus Edaphocola. The sequence continues at coordinate 1,500 of DATGQB010000232.1, read as the reverse complement.
AATGCCCGCGATGTATACACAAGAAGAATGGAAGGTGTGAGCATTTGGGTAGTAGAAAGCAAATATATACACGCTTCTAACCCTGATGACGCAGGCTCTTTGTTTGACCCGGCCAATGATAAAATCTATCGCCACCCTACATTCTACAAATTACCTAAGGAAGTAGAATACATGTAATTCATTGTATTAAACCAACAATTAACAGAGGCAATCAGCTAATATGTCGATTCATAAATTACATTATGTCCTCCAACTTGCAGATAATGCATTGATTTTAGGACACCGCATTAGTGAGTGGTGCGGCCACGGCCCTATCCTAGAGCAGGATATAGCGCTTACTAATACTGCACTAGACCATATCGGGCAATCCAGAAGCCTGTTTCAATACGTCGCAGATATTTACAACGGGCTCAGCGAAGCTGATAAACAGGGGGCTTTCGTAAGCTTCTCTTTAGAGGCTGGCAAGCAAGCAGAAGAGGATACCTTTCCCTATTTGAGAGACGCATGGGATTTCAAAAATGTGCTGCTCGTAGAGCACCCTAATGGCGACTGGGCAAGCACTGTGGCGCGCTCATTCTTCTACGATACTTTTATGTGTCTGCTGTATAAAGCACTTTCTGCCAGCAAAGATGAAACCATTGCCGCGATAGCACAAAAATCCTTAAAAGAAGCACTCTATCATAAAAAATGGAGCAGCGAATGGGTTATCAGACTGGGAGATGGTACAGAAGAAAGTCATCAGCGTATGCAGCAAGCAGTAGATAAACTGTGGCCTTACACCGGTGAAATGTTTGTACCTAGCGAGGCCGAACTTGAAATGGTCAACGAAGGCATACATACTAATCCGGCAGATTTAAAAACTGCCTGGGTGGCCGAAGTTAAGGCTATTCTCGACGAGGCAACTCTTAATTGCCCCGACCCCGACGCTTGGATGCACCTTGGCGGCAAGAAAGGCACACACACTGAACAGCTGGGTTATATACTCGCCGAGTTACAGTATGTGCAGAGAGCTTATCCGAATATGAGATGGTAATAGCAGTAGATTTATCATAAGTATAAAGGTGAAGCGGTTATATACCTGCTTCACCTTTTTCATTTGGATATTCGCTTATCTGTTTTATCCCAGATTACGCATTAGGAATTTAAAAGAAAATTATTATGGCAAATAATCCACAAAATAGTGAAAAAAGCATAACAAATTATGGTTTTTGAGCTATTGAAGTGGATTAGAAGCAAGAATAATTTTATATAAAGAGTCTAATGCGTAATCTGGGTTAATTTTTTATTTGGGCGTGCCCCGCCGAACTGTATCACCCATCAGGAGCCAACCTGTCCTTTAAATAATAGCCATCACATGCCCTTATAGCCAACTGCGGCGGGGTCGGGCCAACCATTACAAGTCCTCGAGATGCTCCACGATGTTACGCACCACTGCGGGCTTTCCATTCATGTCCCTCACGCAGTTTTTGGAAGGTCAAACGGTATGCGCAGACACGCTCA
>DATGQB010000231.1:0-2507 GCA_035304405.1 Edaphocola sp. | reverse complement strand
AACCCAGATTACGCATTAGACTCTTTATATAAAATTATTCTTGCTTCTAATCCACTTCAATAGCTCAAAAACCATAATTTATTATGCTTTTTTCACTATTTTGTGGATTATTTACCATAATAATTTTCTTTTAAATTCCTAATGCGTAATCTGGGTTTAACTTTATGCTATTAAAAAGCCTTGCAGCCAAGCGAATGGCCAGGGTAACCTTTATAGGAATACCCAAAAATTGGGTACCGCAAATGATATATGGCTAGCAATGGCCTATGCTACCCATGTAATATGGCTGCCATATCAATTAAAAGACAATCGCTTTAACCGCTTCTATGTATTTAAACAAAACAAGCTCGTGGCCACAAAAGATAATATTTTTGAATAGTAGCTTGGTCAGGAAATAGTAAACTTGCCCTTATTGAAGGAATAGCGCCAAACTAAGCAACAAAAATCTGATTTACAACAAGCTGTAAGCATCTAACCCAAATGCGGGGCTAGAAATGCCCGGACTAAGAGTGATGGCACTGTACCGTTTTGGTAGGTTTTAACGAATAACTTTTGTGCATTCTCTTTGCTTTTTATAAATTGCTCTTCTTTAATCAAAACATATATGAACAATACAGGTTTCTTCAAAAAATTGTTGCTCGGGCTAGGACTTACTGTCGCATGGGGAACAAGCCATGCACAGTTCAACAATGCGGAAGCGGACAAATTCTTTGAAATATCCAAGAATCTGGAAATCTATACCAACGTTTTAAAGGAACTGAATACATTTTACGTGGACCCTATCAATCCGGGCAAGATGACCAAAACCGGACTGGATGCCATGCTGAATGAACTAGACCCTTATACCAATTTCATAACCGAAGCTCAGGCCGAACAATTTGAGATGGAGTTTAGCGGCAGGTACGGCGGCATGGGTGTAAGCATTTATGCAGACTCTACCGGTCGCATATTGGTAGCAGAGGTAAAAGAAAACGGTCCTTTTGACAAAGCCGGATTCAAACCTGGCGATGTTATTCTGTCGATAGATGGTAATGATGTGAGCAAACGCTCTGAAGAAGAGGTGGGCCTCCTGCTCAAGGGCGCTCCGGGTTCTAAAGTCAAGGTGACCGTCAAAAAACCTAAAAATGGAGAAACTATCAGCAAAGAAATAACCCGTGCCGAGATTATCGTGCCGCCTGTAGCCTACTCGGGATTTATAGACGATAAGCAACAAATAGCCTATGTGCTGCTCACCCAGTTTACCCCGCACTGCTCCAGAGATGTGAAAGCAGCACTGGATAGCCTAAAAAACGTGGCCCAAAATGGCCTGCAGGGTGTAGTTCTGGACTTGCGTGGCAATCCCGGCGGATTGATAACAGAAGCAGTAAACGTTTGTAACCTCTTTGTAGAGAAGGGAGTAGAGATTGTACGTACTAAATCCAAACATAAAGAGTGGGACAAGCAATATGCCACTACCAGCGAACCCTGGGATGCCAAAATACCATTGGCCATTCTTATCAACAGCAATTCTGCTTCTGCATCTGAAATAGTATCGGGAGCGCTGCAGGATATGGACCGGGCGGTGGTGATAGGTAGCAAAAGCTTTGGCAAAGGGCTGGTGCAGGTAGTGCGCCCGGTGGGTTATAACTCCAGACTTAAAGTAACCACAGCAAAATACTACACCCCATCGGGCAGATGTATCCAAGCTATGGACTATGCAAATAGAAATGAAGATGGCAGCGTGGCATCTGTACCCGACTCCTTAAAAAAAGCCTTTAAAACGGCAGCCGGCAGAATCGTGTATGATGGCGGCGGCATAGAGCCTGATGTAAAAATTGAAAGTGAATATCTGAGCCTGCTAAGTGCCAAGCTGCTCAAAGACTTGGTCATCTTCGACTATGTAACAGAATATTTTTACAAACATCCTAGTATTGCTCCGGCAAAGCAGTTTAAATTTACAGATGCCGACTATCAGGATTTTCAGAAATGGCTGAGCAGTAAAAATTTCAAGTACGAAACACGTAATGAGTATATACTGGATGCCCTAAAGAAAAATGCAGAGGAAGAGAATAATTTTAGTCGTATTCAAAAGGAATATGACATGCTGCTGCAGAAACTCAATCAGGAAAAGAAGAAGGATTTTGAAAACTATGCCGCTGAGATAAAAGACATAATCGCTACCGAAATCGTATCGAGATATTATTATCAAAAAGGGCAAATTGAGTATCAGCTCAGTAAAGAAAATGCAGCACTGAAAAAAGCGGTGGCGTTGCTCAGTACTGACAAAGCAGAATACAATAAAATTCTGAAGAAGAAATAAGCACCATTTGGGTGGCGCAAACAAAAACCTTCGAAGTCGTAAAAGGCCTCGGAGGTTTTTTGTATAGTTTAAACCCAGATTACGCATTAGACTCTTTATATAAAATTATTCTTGCTTCTAATCCACTTCAATAGCTCAAAAACCATAATTTATTATGCTTTTTTCACTATTTTGTGGATTATTTGCCATAATAATTTTCTTTTAAATT